>JBAUJE010000069.1:0-6667 GCA_049683475.1 Coleofasciculaceae cyanobacterium
TCTTATTATGTTTGGCGTTACAAAGGAATTGATGAACTACTATTTCTTGGTGACGGACAAGCTGCCCAACAATCCTTTGCAAAAGCAGCAGAATGGGCAAGTACTTATTCAGATCCAGAAAGTCAAAGTATCGCTGCAATTTCTAGTCAAACAGCCGAGTTTCTTAAAAATAATCCTCAAAGTAAAGCCGCTCAAATCAGCGCCTGGGCAATGGTTTTAGGTAATGCCACAGACAAACGAACTCAACAAATTGCTATTAGTCAGATTGAAGCCCTTGGTGGCAAAGTCATTATCACACCAGAGGGAGGTCTTAGACTGCAATTGCCAGCCCAAGACTGATATTACCAATTATTCAGCTTTGCCTATTTATTAGTCTTGAATGTTTTCGGCATTGCCCTTCCTCCAAGAGATACCCGCCCCACGTGAGCAGGTATCCTGCTGAGGTGTAACAGATAAGCAGGCTCTTTTTGAGACTCCAACCACTGCTTATAAGCGGCCTTATCTCCACCAAAAGAATCAACTGAAACTTGACGTTCAGGCATTGGCTTGAGAGAAGCATTGATGGGGCTGTACTTGCAGTAGCAAATCACAACTATGTCGAAACCCATGCCACTTGGAATATCCGGTGTGTAGGTTTCGACACGCGTAACTTCCCAATCACTCTGGCGGTAATGGGTTGAAGACTCTGGGTAATTAGGATCAGCAAATTGAGCAACTCGGATAAATTCTGGTGGGCGGTATCCAGGTTCAGGCAACGCCTTATCGGAACAGTCGTAATGCTCAAACAGGTTTTTTGTGAGGGAACCTGAGTGGGCATATTTGCGTTCTTTCCATCCGGGTTGGCGCTTTTCAGCACGAAAAACAATCCACTTACGCATTAATATTCCTCCTTTTCAGTATCGTAATAGGATTTAGGAAATTCGGTTTCTCCCACAAAAACGCAATCAACCTCAAGAATAGGGTTGCCTGATTCTTCAATATCAACCAGTTGCCAGCCGTATCTCTCTGCCATTTCCTCACAGCAGTCTTCATCTGCTGCCCCATGGCTTAAATTGCTCCTAGTTCGGTGTATTCGGACTTTGGAGAAGTAGTCTCGGTTGAGTGTTACCGCACTCACCGGGGCGCATTCCACATTCATACTATACAGTTACTAGGCTGTATGATAATTCGTTAAACTAAACAAACTGATACACCCATAAACCCAAACCATAACCAACCAAGGAAACAACACCAAGTATCCCAAAAGCAAGCCAATTATCGCAACCTATTGTCAGTAAATCTAACCTAGCCCTAGCACTAGCAGCAATCAGCACCAAGACACGGATAAATAAATTAATCCAACACAGAAGAAGGACTGAAATAAAAGAGAAGACAATCACCCAAATAATCGCTCTGTTATCCGATTTGAGCAAACTAGCAAAAAGCTCTCTAATTATCTTGAGAGGAGCTGCCAAAGCAAGAGCAATCAGTAGTATACCAACTGCCCACAGCAACCAGACAGACCAAGCAGTATAAGGGGTTGCTAGCAACCAACCAAAGACACTATGGGTAAGTAGTAGGAGTAAGAGTGAACTCCAAGGCAGCTTTTGCAGTGACTGCATTTTTAACCAAGACTATAGCTAGTATTTCGTCCTCTGCGCCTGTCCAATTTAACTTAGCAGACTACTAGTGTGAAAGATAAGACCTAAAGCTCCTTGGCTTGAGCCTTGGGAGCAAGGTTTTACCCCTCACACCAGTGAAAGCCCGGTAGGACTTCGTGAATTTGGCAATCCAAGTTAGATGCCAAATTGGGCAAGTCCCTTAAAGAACCATCAAGACATAGCCTGAATGATGTAATCGAAGTAAGGAGCAGTTGCCATAGCATCTTCTTCGCTGAGTAATCCCAGAGAAGCCTCCTTTAGGCAACGAACTGAATCAGCCATACCAGCCACAGGTACACCGAGGGAATTGTACATTTCCCTTACCCCAATTAGACCGATTTTTTCAATCGGTTCTTTATCTCCAGCAATCACACCATAGGTGACCAACCGCAAATACCAACCATAGTCACGCAGGCATTGATTCCGTTCGCGTTGGCCGTAGGCATTTCCTCCCGGAGAAATATATTCTGGGCGTTTCTGCCAGAGTTTTTTACTGGCTTCCTGAACGATCTTTTTTTCACTTTCGGCTAAAGTAGAAACGATCCGCATCCGTTGTTCACCAGTTTTCAAAAAATTATTGATACTCTGGAGTTCGCCGGAACTAGGATAACGGAGTTCGTCGTCGGCTTTGAGAATAAATAGGCTAACTACACTCATCTTATTGGGTTAACTTAGCTAACATTTGTAGTTTAGCGACTTGCGGCTACACAGATAAAGGAAGAATAAAATTGTGTCTGCTAACCAGCTAATCGGTAATACACCGCCAGATAGCAGTGATCCCTCCCCAGACCTTTGGCAACAAGGTCAAATCGTTGAGGTGAGCATCACTGATCTGAGTGATAGTGGTGACGGCGTTGGGCGCTTGGGTTCGCGGGTAGTTTTTGTACCAGATACCGTAACTGGAGATCGGGTGCTAGTCAGGCTGATGCACGTCAAACCTAACTATGCCAAAGCCAAACTACAGCAGCTATTAGAGGAGTCCCCCCACCGCACTCGACCTCACTGCATTGTGGCTGATAAGTGCGGCGGCTGTCAGTGGCAACATGTACTCTATGATTACCAACAATCGGTAAAACAGAATCTAGTCGTGCAAGCCCTAGAACGCATTGGTGGTTTCAGCCAACCAAATGTGGCAACCCTGTTAACCCCCGACTCTCCCCTGGGCTATCGCAACAAAGTAACCTATCCCCTCAAAAGGTCATCAACTGGTCAAGTACAGGCCGGCTACTACCAAAAAGGTAGCCATAAGCTGATTAATCTCAACCAATGCCCTGTCCAAGATACTCGCCTCAATCCACTGCTAGCTGAAATTAAGCAAGATATTCAACAGTTAGGTTGGTCAATCTATAACGAAAAAACTCATCAAGGAAAACTGCGGCACCTGTCCCTGCGCATTGGACGCCGCACTGGTGAGATGTTACTCACTCTGGTGACAACTAATTCGAGGTTGCCAGAACTAGAAGTACAGGCAGACAACTGGCTGAGGCGTTATCCTCAATTAGTAGGCATCTGCCTCAACTGCAACCCGAATCGGACTAATGTAATTTTCGGTTCCCAAACCCGTTGTATTGCTGGTCAGCCCTATCTAAGGGAGCAATTTGCCGGTCTTGAATTCCAATTGCTACCTGAGACTTTTTTCCAAGTTAATACCGAGGCGGCCGAAGCACTTTTAGAAGTAATTATTCAACAGTTAGCCCTCAAGGGGGACGAAGTCTTAGTTGATGCGTACTGCGGCGTTGGCACCTTCACCCTACCCCTAGCTCAACGAGTGCATGAAGCAGTTGGTTTAGAAGTACAACCAGCAGCAGTTGAACGTGCCCAAATTAACGCCAAAAACAACGATATCAACAATGTAACCTTCAAAACAGGAACAGTAGCACAGTTACTTCCCCACTTGGAAATCACCGCAGATGTCGTGCTGCTTGACCCCCCACGTCAAGGATGCGATCGCCCCGTCATCGATGCCCTGCTTGCCACAAAACCCAAAAACATCGTCTACATCAGCTGTAAACCCGCCACCCTAGCACGGGATCTCAAACTTCTGTGCCAAACGGGGGACTACCACTTAACCCACGTACAACCTGCCGATTTCTTCCCTCAAACCTCTCACGTTGAATGTGCAGCTTTTCTAGAATTAAAAATTGACAATTAAAGGGAACTCTTAATTGGGTTTGTTCCGCTTTGCCCAGCAGACGCTAAGCTAAGGTGCGCTCTTCACCATTGGCCGCTAGCATACACAAATCCAATTCATTGTCCGTTACCTCTAACTTCTTCCTTGTCCTCCCCCAGCTCCCCCATCTCCCCCATCTCCCCCATCTTTCTGCATTCTTAATTCTTTCTACCCCCATCTCCCGACTCCCCTAATGCTAATAAATACTTAGATTTGAGCCGGCACTCTGGTGTTCAAGAGAGTATTTCGTTACAATAGTGTGTAAAGGTTATTCTCTAAGCTGCTAGAGAGTGACCTCGCCTCTAGAGGACAGAAGTGAGCTCCCTTCAATAATTATCCGTCGGAAAAGAGGCGTTGGCTTCAGTAATTCCACGGAAAAGTTCGCCGACCCACAAGCTAAAAGCTTCATAAGCTTCTGCTATCTAGGCAGAGCTGAAAAGCTACAGTTGGGGGAAGGAAGGACAAAAGCACAAGTTAAGCCAGGGTTGGAGACTCTGGAAGTTGGAGAGAACATGGAAGAACACTGCAGCTGGGTGTGTATTGCGTCAAGTCCACCAATAAAAGCTAGAGGTTTACTAGGTGATTGCTGTATCATTGCGTCCGGTCGGACACGAATGGGGAACTATTAGCTTCGCGTCCACCCTCTACCTTGGCCCAATACTCGACTTGCTTCTTGAGCAAATTCCTAGCAAATGGCAGCCGGAACTCCGGTTGGGTTTACAAGAGGCCCTGGTGAACGCTGCAAAGCACGGCAATGATTTAGACCCAAGTAAAAAGGTAAAGGTTCAATTTTTAATCAACAATAACGAATATTGCTGGATAATTTCTGACGAAGGTAATGGTTTTTGTCCGCCCTGTACTCATCAAGGCGATCAGAGTGAAATTTTACCAAGTGATGCCTCAGAAAACGGCAGAGGTTTATGTATCCTCCACCTAGTTTTTGACCAAGTCCATTGGAACCGTCGGGGAACAGAACTAAGACTCTCTAAACAAGTCAATAGTCATTCGCGGCTACCTCTATTTAGCTAATGGGATTTATCTCCATGACTGGGACAGGGAGGCGCAGAGATTGAGCGATCTAACCATCCTGAAGTCTGGCCAAATCTGGCAAGGGCTTCTTCTGGCTGTTCCCTGAGAAGAAATACTAAAGCAGCGGCAGCTTGTTCAGCAGCTCGTGCTTGACGATTGGCTTTTAGTCGGTGCCAATCGTTAGGTCTAATCGCTAAACGCTCTGCTAGAGCTTGAGCTAGTTCTAGGGTACTAAGCTCAGTAAGAGTCTCAGTTTTGGTTAGTTGGAGCGGTTCTGGCATAATTTTTTCAGGTACACTTGCATTTACTCTACCTTATTGGAGATGCCTCAAAAACCATCACAATCATCGTCGGCAGATTCAGAACCCAATCAGCCGCTTAGTAGTGAGACAGAGTTAGAGCAGGCACTCCTAGAAGTAGAACAGACTCTACAAGCAATTAAAGAACGTTATCACCAAGTTCAGCAGGCTCGACAAAGACAAGCTGAACTTCAGCTTAGACGAGAGCAAGCTAAGCGAGAACTGCCTGAGAGTAGTAACCAGCAACAGCTCAAAGCAGAATTAAGACAAATTAAAGAACAATTAGAAATTATTGAACTGAACTTGGAAAGTCAGCTATTTTCTTGGGGATCGCTCAAGGAACCTTTTTGGCAAGCTGTGAGGTTTGGAGGACTTGGTATTGTCCTCGGTTGGCTTTTAAAGTCTTGTGCAGGTTAGTAGTTAGTCAAATTACTGATGCAACCGAGATCACAATAAAGAATGTTAAGTTTGATCTAGTGAAGCTGCTTACTCTTGTTTGACGAAGACATGGAAACTAGACGGATTGCCGATGTTCTCAGAAACGGTCAGCCTGATCAATCAGTGAAAATTCAGGGCTGGGTACGCACTAAACGAGCATTGAAGGATTTTGCCTTCATAGAAGTCAACGATGGCTCCTTCATGGCAAATTTGCAGGTGGTACTTAATCCGGACTTACCAGACTACGAAAACCTAGTCAAGCAGCTAAACACGGGTGCATCGGTAGAAGTAGCTGGTGTGTTGGTGCCTTCCCCCGGTAAAGGACAGCGCATTGAACTCAAAGCTTCTGAGCTAAAACTATATGGCGAAGCTGATCTTGAAGTTTATCCCCTCCAGAAAAAACGTCATTCTTTTGAATTTTTACGTACTATAGGGCATTTGCGATCGCGCACTAACACCTTGGGGGCAGTCTTCCGGGTACGTAATGCTTGTGCCAATGCCATCCATCAGTTCTTTCAAGAACGTGGTTTCTTGTGGATTCACTCTCCCATTATCACCGCTAGTGATTGTGAGGGGGCCGGTGAATTATTCACCGTTACTAATCTCGATTTAAACAAAATTCCCCAAACAGAAGCAGGAGAGGCTGATTTTAGCCAAGATTTCTTTGGTCGTCAGGCTTATCTTACCGTCAGTGGTCAACTGCAAGCTGAGGTAATGGCAATGACTTTCCGAGATGTTTACACCTTTGGCCCTACGTTTCGAGCAGAAAACTCCAATACATCTCGACATTTAGCAGAGTTCTGGATGGTAGAACCGGAAATGGCTTTTTGCGATTTGCATGGGGATATGGACTTAGCAGAGGAGTTTCTCAAGTACCTCTTCAAGTCAGTGTTAGAAAAATGTCCAGAGGACATGGAATTTTTTAATAAGCGTATTGATAACTCTGTACTAGAAGTTGCTGATAACATCATTAATAACAGTTTTGAAAGAATTACCTACACAGAAGCCATTAGTCTTTTAGAAAAAGCTGATCGCCAGTTTGAGTATCCTGTCAGCTGGGGTTTGGATTTACAATCAGAGCATGAGCGTTA
>JBAUJE010000070.1:0-1753 GCA_049683475.1 Coleofasciculaceae cyanobacterium
GTGCCTCGGCACGCATTTTCAATGCCGCAAGCTGCGCGCTGTCATCGAGTGAATGCAAGCGATACATCGGCAGCGCCTCGCAGCGACTGACCCAATCCGCCAAAGTGAATCCGCAGTGGCGTGCGCGTTCATGGGCGCTGGCAATCATGACACCACCCTCGCTTAGCAGCGTCTCAAACAGCACCAGCAACGCTCTTTGCCACTCGGGTGAATCGGCAACAGCATCGATATCGTCTAGACAAATGATCGCCGTGCCCGGCAGCCCATGCATCACGTCGGGCGGCATTCCTGTGCCAAGCGGCAGGTAGATGACCTCGCCGGGCGCACGCGCGGTGGCTACCGCCTGAAGCAAATGACTGCGCCCACTGCCGGACTCTCCGCTAACCCATAAACCGGGCGCCTCAGGATCACGCAACGTCTCAATCAGGGCCGCATTGCCGGCTGGGAAGAACGTGTCGAATCTGGCCTCGACATCAAGACCAATGGGCAACGGCAGCTGGCGTTCAGTCGCCATCGGGTGCGGGCTTATTAGTGCTCTCAGGCACCGGTTTGGACGACTCTTCATTCGCCTCGTCAGCCTGTTTGACATCGGCAATCAACATCGCATCGACCTCCGGCACCATCTCCGGGTGTTCCGCCAAATAACGCGTGTACAAATGTCGCACAAGTACGGCAATGACGGCCGCCGCTGGCAGCGCAAGCAAAATCCCGAAGAATCCGAATAGCTGCCCAAACGCCATGACGGCAAAAATCACCAGAACCGGATGCAGGCCGATCCTGTCGCCGACCAGTTTCGGCGTCAGAATCGAACCCTCGATAAACTGCGCCACAGAAAACACCACCACAACCAAAATTAGCGTCAGGCCACTATCAGGCGTATTCAACGCGGTCAGACCTGCCAGTCCAATACCAAAAATGAAACCCAGGTAGGGCACAAAACTAACCAGCCCGGCAACCACGCCGATAGCCAGTGCAAACTGCAGGCCGATCAAACCAAGGCCAACCGTATAGATCGTCGCCAGCCCAATCATGACCAGTAACTGACCACGCAGAAATGCACCCAGCGTCTCATCCGACTCACGCGCAATTTCCATGACGGCGTCAAAATGCTTACCGGGAATCAAAGCACCGACGCGTGCCATGATCACATCCCAATCGCGCAACAAATAGAATGTCAGAATCGGAATCAGCAACAAGTTGATGACCGCACCAATCAGCGCCCCGCCCGATCGTCCGAGTGAAGAGATCAGCGTACTGCCCCAGCTGCCCGCGGTCGCACCGAAACGTTCCAACATCGATGCAATACCAAAATCCGCGCCACCCGCTTCATCCGAGACGTAGTTTGCAATCAGTGGCCAGACTTTCTCCTCTAAAAGCGCCACGTAGCGCGGCAGCACCTCGAGCAGCGCCGCAACCTGAGTCTGCACAAGTGGCAAGAGCAGCAACACAAGCCCGCCAACAACGACGAACGTCAGCAAGAACACAACCAGCACGGCAACTGGCCGCGGCAGTCGCAACTTTTGCAGTCGATCTGCCAGCGGGTCACCCACATAAGCGAGCAACGCCGCGGCAACGAACGGCGTTAAAACCGGCGCCAGCAGATACATCACGAAGCCGCCTAGCGCGAGCCCGGCCAGCCATAAAAGTCTCAACTCTGTACTCATGCAGTGTGCTCCCGCGCACGAATGATCCACTCACGCATATAGCTCAGCGTACTGACAGATAGCGTAACAAGCAGTGCACTGGTCAGACC
>JBAUJE010000071.1:0-13278 GCA_049683475.1 Coleofasciculaceae cyanobacterium
CGCCTCGCTAAATATTTGTGCAGTTGGGGCATCAACTGTTCAGTTAGGCGGTCTCAGACAGGCGAGTGCCTGCAACTGCTGTTTGAGCTGAGAATCCCCCGCTTTTTCCAACGGGGGAGTATGTCAACTGAAATTAACTAATTTTCTGGTTGAGCAGGTGTAGAAGAATTGTCTGGAGAAACTTGCTGTTGCCCTCTCAATCGCTCTAATTGTAAACGCCGGAACTGTTCTGCGGCGTCGTCGAGTTTAGTCTCTTGTCCGCGCATAAATTCGTTTACATCACCTACACCCAGTCGGTAGTTATGAATCAACTGATAGGGGTTGATGCCAGTACTACCAGAGAAAGAATCCCGTTCATTTTGACCAGCCTTAAAATCCTCTAGGGGTTGAACATCCCTTGCGGTTTGTGCCGAAGCATTCTGGGTTGTCACAACTAAGCTAATACCCAACCCTGCTGTTAAAAAGCTTACTCCTAGGGCAAGACGAGTGAGAGGAACTAAGTTAAATCCTAGAATCAACTGGGTAAGAGTCTTCATAGTAATTTCGTACTTTAACCTGCTTATTCCTTGATTCTATGCTACGCAAACCGACGACGCAGTAGAGGGGCAATGGCAACTAACACCACAGCATTAAAAGCCAGCAATACTAACAGCGCACCACCAAAGCTTACCGATGCCCAAGGAGCTTGCATGACCATACTACTGAGTGACCATTCACTGTGAGTATAAATATAGCGAATTGGCTCGATCGCATAGCTAAGGGGATTGAGACTAGCAACAAACTGCAGCCAGGTAGGCATAAAGGATAAAGGTGCAAGAGCGGTGCTAGCAAAGAGTAATGGTAAGTTAGTGACAAAAATCACTGCCAACAACTCAATGTGGCCGGGTAAAGCAAAGGCTAAGCCTAGACTCAAGGCGGTAACACTAGCCACCAGCAAGAAAACAATTAGGGTAATCATCCCTAAACCCGCAAGACTGGGAAAACCAGCTCCCAAAAAAGCGCTAGCTATGACGATTACCGTAGTTTGAACCAGGCTAAGGGTAACAATATAAATGGCAGAAGCAGCAACAATAGAAAATCTTGATGCTAACGGTGCCACTAGTAAGCGATTTAAGAAACCGAATTCCCGGTCAAACATGACTGGTAATCCAGAATTAAGCGCGCCAGCAAAAGCAGTAAAAACAATTACCCCAGCACCAAGGAATTGTCCGTAATTGGAGACATCACCAAACATGCCCTGAGGAGCATTTTGAAACAATGCCCCAAACAGAATTAACCACATTAAAGGCTGAATAATCCCGGCAATTAAACTAGACGGACGACGCTGTAATTGAATGAACAGTCGCTTGGTTAATGCCAGGGTTTCTTGAATAAATTCAGCTGTTCCAGGATTATCCTTAATGGGAATTTGGTTAGCAGTTGCTGGCTGCCAATTAAGATCTGAAGAGGGAGGAGTAACGGTTGTTCTCATTTTTAATCCTTAACAAATAGAGAAATGCTATTATCCTAGATGTTTCTAGCGCATACTTTGCTTACGTTCTGCCTTGGGGTCACGGGTGCTAGCCGCTGCCAGTTCAGCATCCATTAAAGTCTTGCCAGTAGCTGCCAAGTAAACATCATCGAGGCTTGGTCTAGCTTGAGCAATACCAAAAGTCGGTAAACCAGCCTCATTGAGAGATTTCTGAACAGTCATGAGGGCATCAGTTTGGGGCTTGACCACCAGATTTAGGGAATTACCTTGAGCTGCATTAATAATTACTTCTTGCACAAAAGGTAGAGCTTCCAACATATCTTTGGCGCTTTGAGCTTCCTCAATGGGAGAGAATTCTCGAATCCGTAACGTGATGCGATCGCCCCCTACTTGATCTTTTAACTGAGAAGGCGTTCCCTGGGCAATTACTACACCTTGATCAATAATTGCCACCTGATCAGCCAAAGCATCAATTTCTTCCAAGTAGTGGCTAGTAATCAAGACCGTAGTTCCCGCCTCCCTTAGTTTACGCAGGAAATCCCAAACCACAACACGGCTTTCAATATCTAAACCGACAGTTGGCTCATCTAGCACCAGCACATCCGGCTGATGGAGTAACCCGGCTGCCAAGTCCAAGCGCCGACGCAAACCACCGGAATAGGTGCCAGTTTTTTGATCAGCATAGTTTTGCAAACCTAGCACTTCAATCATTTTACTGATACGCTCTTTAGCAAAAGTACCAGGAAGATGGTAAAGGGCTGCTTGCAGTTCCAACAACTCTCTACCCGTTAGAACCTTATCGAGAGCCACTTCTTGAGCTACATAGCCCAAGCGTCGCCGTGCTGCTCTAGGGTTGTCAATTACAGAAATGCCAGAAACTTCTATTTTCCCAGCATCGGGAGCTGCTAAGGTACAAAGACAACGAATGGTGGTTGTTTTACCAGCTCCATTGGGACCTAGTAAGCCGAAGATTTGACCAGGTTCTACCTGGAAGGAAACATCCTTAACAGCTTCGACCTTGCCGTAGCACTTTTTTAGGTTTTCGATTAAAACAGCAGAAGCCATAAATATTTATCTGCCAACTAATTGATACAAATCTCAACAGTCTTTCCTTTTATTCTAAGTGGTTAGCTAGGAAAGAGAGACATCGCTTGTCATCACCTCTTACAAAAGGCATTAGTAACTATGCCAGAATTACCTCAAAATATCAGCAGTGTGGTGTTGGGTAAAGTCGAGGTAGGACAAGCCATAGCTAGTCAATGTCAATATCGGCACTTCTGGTGCAGAAATTGGTGGTGCTTTTGGCGGGGAAAAGGACACTGGTGGTGGTAGGGAATCCGGTAGTGATGCCTGGAAATCCTACATGCGAAGGGTTACTAATACAATTAACTATGGTAGCCAACTGCCCTTAGCTCAGGGCATTAAGTTCGATTTATAGGTGTCCCCCGCCACTTTTTAAGTCGATGTAAACGATCCTCAACTTGTGGTAGGTTTCGGGCAATAACAATTAAAAGATCCCCGGCAAACAGCAGTTTATCTTTGGGAGGATTAACTAGGGTTTCATGATGGTCTTTGCTCTGCTTTTCTACTGCAATCAAAATACTATCAAACTTATCCTTAAGCAGCTCAGCAACATCCCAGAA
Source organism: Coleofasciculaceae cyanobacterium (assembly GCA_049683475.1). Taxonomy (GTDB): domain Bacteria; phylum Cyanobacteriota; class Cyanobacteriia; order Cyanobacteriales; family Coleofasciculaceae; genus JBAUJE01. Next base: position 3,115 of record JBAUJE010000071.1, read on the forward strand.
GGTAAGACCATTCCAAAGTTCTGGCAGAGAAATTTTGTAGATTTGATTACCAACTTGGACGGTAAGTAATTCCGTCAGTACTTCCAAAGAACCTAGGTTGCGAGCTGAAGTAGCAATTAGGTGACTTGCCACTTCAGCGGCGACAATTACATCTTCGACTCCAGCCACTCTTAATTGCACATTATTTTTCCGGTCAAGGAGTTGGGCGCAAGTATAAATACCAGGGTGGAGTTTTTCAATTGTTAAAGCAGCTAACACTGTTCTTGCGTCTCGATCCTGGTCACTGCGGGGACGGGTAGAATCTGCTAACAAAATTGCCCGTGAGGCATGATAAATTCCCACATTTTCGAGAACATCTATGATAGTGTAATCACCGGCGTAGAAGTAAAGATTGGAGCGATTAACTCTTTTGATTTCTTTGCCCGGTGTTTCAGTAAACTCAGCAACAATCACGATTGAACAATCCCTCATCGCTGGATCTGCCTGAATTTCCTCAATCAATAGAGGCCCGCTACGGTTCCAACCACAAATAATTATGTGATCACGCAATTCATCTAGTTCCAAGTATTTGACCTCCATTACTGTTTTTAGTCTTTGTACCATTACGGCAGATACAACCCCGGTAAAGACAGCAAACATTGTCAAACCACCGATGACAATTATGAGTGTAACGAAACGCCCAGCATCGGTGTTGGCTTGACCGCCAATTGGTTCTCCGGAAATCAGGGTGAAAAAGCTCCACCAGAGAGAATTTTTGAGGGAGGCAAATGCCTTGTTTTCATCTCCTTCAAGTAGGTGAATTGCCAGAGCGCCAACCAAGATAATTAAGCCAATGATCAGAAAAACCCCAATCTGAGCACCAATGCTAGCTGCCAAAGTCGAGGAGAGACGATTAAGATTTCGATTTAAAAGAATTCCTGCCCTAAGCAGCCGTAAGATTCGCAGAACACGCAAAATGCGAAATGCTGGTAAGAAGGGCAGCACGGCAATAATGTCAAGCCAGTAGTTGCGGAAAAAACGACGCTTATTACGAGCAACGATATAACGGATAGTCAGCTCAAGGATAAATATGCTTGTCAGCAGATTGTGAGCCAGATTAATCTGTTCATAACTAAAATTCTTCCCTTCCCAAGCGATTTCGGCAGTTACCAAAACCACTGACAGCACAATCAGCAGGATGAGTGTAAACTCAGTTCGGGGAGAATGGATGAAGTAATCAAGACGAGACTTAAAGGTCTGTTGAGGCATAGGTTGAGTTATTATTTAGCCCCAGGCTCATTGGTTAACTCAACCATGCCACAAGAATTCGCTTTTTAGCCAACAACAGGACTAACGCATGAAGATTATCTGTTGAGATAGGGTGTAGGGGAACTTCAGTTCTACCTAACGCTCAAAACAAAATCCCCCAACTTCCGAGGGGGGATAAGCTTAACCATTTTCTCTTTGGTTATGGTTTTTGGAGTTGTCGAACTACAAGTTAACTGGAAATGGCACTAATTAAAGGTTGCAGATTTTCCGTTAACCCAGCTAATAACTGATGAGTTACTGGCAAGCTATCAATAACCATACCTGTACACAACAGCATCATGTAGAGGATGGAGTATTTAAACATTGATTTTGCTAGCTGCTTATCGCTGGGATTGAGCTGAAGCTGCCATGCTTTTTTCAAGAAAATAGCTCCTAGTAGTAGAGCAATCAAGCCGTAAACAATGCCAGATGTTGCCAAAGGATAAATGAGCAACAAGGAAGCTGGAACTACTAACAGTGAGTACAACCAAATCTGACGAGTAGTTTCCTCTTCACCTTCTACTACAGGTAGCATTGGCACATTCACCTGAGCGTAGTCATCGCGGATCATTAAAGCCAATGCCCAGAAGTGGGGAGGTGTCCAGAGGAAAATAAGGGCAAAGAGTAACCAAGGTGTCCAACTCAGCTCACCTGTAACTGCGGCCCAACCCACTAAGGGAGGAATTGCTCCGGCAGCACCACCAATTACGATGTTTTGGGTGGTATGGCGTTTGAGCAGGTGGGTATAGATAAGCATATAAAAGATAATGCCGGACATTGCCAAGGCCGCACTGAGCAAATTGGCAAATACTGCCAGCAAAGTGAAAGAAAGAGACGCTAGGACAACGGCAAAGATGAAAGCATGAAGAGAGCGTACTTTACCTGAAGGTATAGGACGCTTGCGGGTACGCAGCATCTCATAGTCGATATCACGGTCATAGATGCAGTTGAGGGTTTGGGCTGCTGCTGCTGCAAGGGCACCTCCGAGCAAAGTTACTAGCAGCAACAATGGATCTACTTGTCCATCTGATGCGATCCACATAGCGGCTGCTGTGGTGATCAAAAGCAGGGGGATGATCCGAGGCTTAGTCAGTTGATAGTAGCTTTGAATAACTTCTCGGAAGTTTTCGTTTTGGCGACAGACACTTGTTCCAATCATTAATTAATTAACCTATTCCTTTTTTGAAACAATACGGGCAGTGCCTAGAATCATCAGTAACGTTAGTTACGCTCTGGAATATTTAGGTAGCAGAAACATTTTTGTTTAGGCACTAGTGATACTAGTAGCAGCGTGGTCACGAAAAGCTAAAACAGTAAACGCTACTAGCACTCCCAGTAAGGCTGCTCCTATAGCTTGGTGAGCAACTGTTAGGGGTTCGACTTGGAGGTGTAACCAAAATGTCCCAACACCCAAGAGGATTTGTAAAACCACTAAGCCACCAGCAAAATTAGCTAAACGCCTTAGACTCGTGTGTAGTGCAGGTGTCCGCCATGCCATCGAGACAACGCTTAGGGTTGCCAGAGTGGCAGGTACAACGCCAACAATGTGGCTATTCATCACGGCACACAGTTGGGAGGCTCCAAAGCATTGATGCAATGCCCATTTGGAAGCAACTAATCCACCTAAGATACTTTGTAAGTAAACAAGTAAAGCCGCAGTTAAACCAACCCAGCGTAATTTACCCGCCGCACCTGTGCCTTGATAGGGCGTTAGGGCAAGACCAATCAACAGCAGAGTAACGAAAAATAGTAGGGCTGTTCCCAGGTGAGCGGTGACAATATCAAAGCGCAGTAGTTGTGTAACCGTTAGTCCACCTAAAACACCTTGGAAAATAATTAGACCTAGGGCAAAGGTTGAAGCCCAGGGCAGCCAGTTAGGTAAAGAACGGCGATCCCACCAAGATAAACCGGCTAATGCGATCGCACTAATACCGATTAAAGCGGCATCTAAACGGTGGAACCATTCCAGGAAAACCTGAAGGTTCATTTGCTGACTAGGTACTAATTGACCATAACACAATGGCCAATCGGGGCAGGCTAAACCAGCATTCATCACCCGCGTTGCACTGCCTACGGCCATTAACAGCAAGGTAGCAATGACAATCTTCCATACTAGGCGGCGGATGCGGACTTCCGGCTGGTGAGACTCTTGGGAATTAGCAACAGGAGAAAAAACTGATTCAGTCATATTGTTAATAGCTGTGAAGGAAATTAAAGAAATAATTTGGGAGTACGGGTTTACTTAATCAAAATACTGACTCTCTCTGATTACTGTAGCGATCCTTTCAGCGCACGCCCATAACTTTAGGTATTTTTCAGATTGTTGTAATCCTTAAGGAAAATTTAAGAGTTATTTTTCTGCTTTTTTACATTTCTTAATTTTATCAAGATATGATCTTGACAGACAGGTGAAAAGTTATGATTTTTGTTCAGGTTTGACTCAATTTACCCTTAAATTGTTTTACCCTCAGTAAAGAATAAGCAGAAATAGTCTTCATGGTAAGGCTACTCATATATACAACAGGCAAAAATTAAATTAGGGTAAATTCTGCATCAACCCTGACCAACTTACCTCAAAGGTTTTGCTAGAAATAGATACAGTATTCAACTTAACTAGTCGTGAATATTCCAACCCCAATTGCAACTCTTATCGCTGGCATTGCCGTTACCCTAATCAGCCTCTGGGTAGGTCAAAATAATGGGCTTATGCCAGTAGCTGCCTCTGAGGAAGCTGCTGAGGTAGATGGTCTTTTCAATTTGATGATTACCATCGCCACAGCTTTATTTATCCTCGTTGAAGGCGCACTGATTGTTTCTGTATTTAGATTTCGTAAACGTAAAGGTGACGAAACAGACGGCCCGCCGATTCACGGTAACGTCCCGTTAGAGATCGTCTGGACGGCAATTCCTGTCGTAATCGTTTTGATCCTGTCTATCTACAGCTTTGAGGTCTATAACAGGCTAGGAGGACTTGACCCCATGGCTGCTCACGGCGGTCCATCTCGTCCACTAGAGATGGCCAGCACCAATGAGTTATCACCCCTTGGTGTCGAGGCAGAGAACAATCTAATTGCCATGGCTCCCAGCCAAGGAAAAGTTGCCCTTGGCCTCGGTGCTACTCCAGAAAAACAAGGTCAAGTACCCGGTGTAACCGTCGATGTTAAAGGTCTTCAGTACGCCTGGATTTTCACCTATCCTGATACAGGAATTGTTACTGGTGAATTACATATTCCCGTAGGACAAGAAACACAGCTCAATCTCTCCGCCTCTGACGTTATACACGCCTTTTGGTTACCTGAATTCCGGATTAAGCAAGATGCCATTCCGGGTCAAGATACAGAGATGCGCTTTACAGCTACTAGAGTTGGTGAGTACCCAATCATTTGTGCTGAACTGTGCGGCTCTTACCATGGCTCGATGAAATCTCGGCTCTATGTCCATACGCCAGAAGATTACCAGAAATGGATCGAAGAACAGCAGCAAATTGCCGCTCAAGATGAGCTAGATAAGGCTGTTGCTGTTGATACGACTCAACTATCAGACGAAGAGTTTCTAGCTCCTTATGCTCAAGAAGTGGGGATTAATTCCCAAAATCTAGAACAACTCAATTCTAATCATGACCATGATGCTCACCATTTGAGCATGGTTAATTAGTTGTTAGCAATGAGTGCAAAGAGAGCAGCATAAGACTTTAGCTCAAGCAAAAGCCTTCCTCAAAAAATTAGGTTGGAAGGTTAATAGCATTTACTTCTCGATTAGGGAGGAATGCACAAGGACAAATTTGCATCTTTTTTTGGGTGAATGTAATGCAAATAACTAAGCCTTGATAAATCTCTACCTAAAACTTTGATAAGATGCTGTACTTTCCAACCTTACTCAGTTAACCCGTGCTAAAACACTAGAGTTCTGTCGCTGAAAATCAAACGGCAATCATCTCTATATCAAAGCATTTGTCAACAAAATGCCCTATGAAGACACAACAAGAAACACCAGCATCTACTAATCCTAATCAGGGAAATGGTCACGACCATCACCAACACGAACGCCGTTGGTGGCACTACTTCACCTTTAGTACCGACCATAAAGTAATCGGTATTCAATACCTAATCAGCTCTTTTATCTTCAGTTTTATCGGCGGGGCAATGGCCACGGCGATCCGGACAGAACTAGCAACACCTGATCCCGATTTCGTCAGTCCCTTGCTGTATAACCGACTGATGACCATGCACGGGACAATCATGATCTTCCTCTGGATTGTCCCGGCTGGTGCTGCCTTTGCTAACTACCTAATCCCTCTGATGATTGGGGCAAAGGACATGGCATTCCCCAAGCTTAATGCCGTTGCCTTCTGGCTGACACCTCCCGGCGGTTTGTTGCTCCTAGGAAGCTTCTTCGTTGGTGCGCCAGAGTCTGGTTGGACTTCCTACCCTCCTTTGAGCTTGGTAAGTTCTCAGGTGGGTGAAGGAATTTGGATTCTCAGTATTCTGCTGATCGGGACATCTTCAATTATTGGTTCCTTTAACTTTGTTACCACTATTTTGAAGATGCGCATACCTAGCATGGGATTGCATGACATGCCCCTATTTTGCTGGGCGATGCTAGCAGTTTCAGCTTTGGCTATCACTTCTACTTCAGTTTTGGCAGGGGCTTTAGTACTGCTATCTTTTGACTTAATTGCTGGCACCAGCTTCTATAACCCCACTGGTGGAGGAAACCCAGTTGTTTATCAACACCTATTCTGGTTTTACTCCCATCCGGCGGTTTACATCATGGTTCTACCTTTCTTTGGCTTAATCTCTGATGTTATTCCGGTTCATGCTCGTAAGCCGATTTTTGGTTATCGTGCGATCGCGTACTCCAGTTTGCTAATTAGCTTCTTGGGTCTAATTGTTTGGGCGCACCACATGTTTACCAGTGGTACCCCTGGCTGGTTGCGAGTCTTCTTCATGGCAGCCACGATGCTGATTGCCGTACCTACAGGTATTAAAGTCTTTGGTTGGTGTGCCACGATTTGGGGAGGCAAAATCCGCTTCAATACTGCCATGCTTTTTGGCATCGGCTTTATCGCTTTGTTCCTAATTGGCGGCTTGTCAGGTGTAATGCTGGCTTCAGTTACCTTTGACTTGCACGTCCACGATACCTATTTCGTCGTTGCTCACTTCCACTATGTCTTGTTTGGAGGGGCAGTCTTCGGGCTATACTCTGGTGTCTATCACTGGTTCCCGAAGATGACTGGGCGTATGGTCAATGAAACTTTAGGCAAAATTCACTTTGTTCTGAGCTTTATTGGCATGAATCTGACCTTCTTGCCTATGCACGAGTTAGGCTTGCTGGGTATGAATCGCCGGATTGCCATGTACGATGCGCAATTTACTGACCTTAACGTTCTTTGCACAGCAGGAGCTTATATTACCGCTGTTTCTACCATTCCTTTTGCCATTAACATGATCTGGAGTGTTAATAAGGGAGCAAAAGCAGGTAATAATCCTTGGAAGGCTCTAACTTTAGAGTGGCAGACAACTTCTCCACCAGAGATTGAAAACTTCGACGAAGAGCCAATTCTCTGGGCAGGGCCTTACGATTACGGTATTGATTTCCATAAAGCTGAGGATTCTTCTGTTGAAGATTTATTAGCTGAAGTCGGCGCGGAGGCTAGATAAATCCCTTGAAGGATGAAATATTTAATACTTCATCCTTCATACTTGCCAAAATGTTGTGTTGAAATTCAACTTAAGGAATTTATGCAAGGTTCAACCCTAGACGAGTCTAAAACTACTCTTAATTATCACCACGAGGTAGAGGCATCTGCCCATCATGAGGAGCATCCCGACCATCGCATGTTCGGGATTTACATGTTCCTGATTGCTGATACAATGATGTTTGCCAGCCTATTTGTGGCTTTTTCCCTTTATAAAGCAGGTGTGATAAGCTGGCCCCCGGAAGGCTCAGAAATAGAGCTATTGTTGCCAACGATTAATAGCATCATCCTGATTTCTAGCAGCTTTGTCATGCACAGAGGTCAGAGTGCTCTCAAGAAAAATGATCTTTCTGGCTTGCAGTTTTGGTTTGGTCTGACGGCTTTAATGGGGGCTCTGTTTTTGGGCGGTCAGGCTTGGGAATATGCCCACGCAGATTTTGGTCTAACTACCAACCTTTTTGCTAGCTACTTCTATGCCTTAACTGGCTTCCACGGTCTGCACGTTGCCTGCGGTTTGGGCCTAATTTTGTGTGTACTGTGGCGTTCTCGCAAAGCTGGTCACTATAGCAGTGAAAAGCATTTTGGTGTAGAAGCAGCCGAGATTTACTGGCACTTCGTCGATGTAATCTGGATTGTTCTGTTCACCCTAGTTTATTTGCTCTACTAGCAAATTGCTTTCAAAATCTGTTTTTATCAGTTCGGTGAACTAAAGACCCCAAGTTGGGGTTTTTTTGTGTCTATGATTTTACCAGCATTTATAAAGAAAAAATAAAATTATTTTTTACTCAAAAAGGCTTTGGTAATTGTCAAATAAATTTAAATTTGTTTACCCTAGTATTGTATGGAGATTAACAGCGAGTTTTCCCGTCTTTAAGTTTTTCTATCTCTCCATAGATAAATCAGGGGCATCAGACTAATTGACAAGGAGTAGGGAAAGAAGAATAAGGACTCAACTTGTTGATTCTGAGATAAATTTTTCAGTCCTACGGCTTCCTTAGTGGTTGGTCATATCTACACTCAAGAATTTGTTAAAAAATGTCCCATGACAACGCAAATAAAAGAACCCCAACATCAACAGGATACGGAGCAAGTTCATCACCAACACGAACGGCGTTGGTGGCACTACTTTACTTTCAGCACAGACCACAAGGTAATAGGTATTCAATATCTTGTTACCTCTTTTCTGTTTAGTTTCATCGGTGGGGCATTTGCTGAAGGGATGCGGACAGAGTTGGCAACACCTGATCCAGATTTTGTCAGTCCTCTGATGTATAACCGACTGATGACTATGCACGGGACAATCATGATCTTTCTTTGGATTGTTCCGGCTGGTGCGGCTTTTGCTAACTACCTCATTCCTTTGATGATTGGGGCAAAAGACATGGCATTTCCCAAACTGAATGCCGTTGCTTTTTGGATGATACCTCCCGGCGGTTTGCTGCTCCTCGGTAGCTTTTTCGTTGGTGCACCAGAGTCAGGCTGGACTTCCTATCCCCCCCTCAGCTTGATAAGTTCTCAGTGGGGTGAGGCTTGTTGGATTGGTAGCCTGCTGATACTGGGTACATCTTCAATTCTTGGTGCTTTTAACTTTGTTACCACGATTTTGAAGATGCGTATCCCTAGTATGGGGTTGCATGATATGCCCCTCTTTTGCTGGGCAATGCTAGCGGTTTCAGCCTTGGTTATTTCTTCTACCTCGGTTTTAGCGGGGGCTTTAGTACTACTAGCCTTTGACTTAATTGCTGGCACCAGCTTTTTTAATCCCACTGGTGGAGGGAACCCGGTTGTCTATCAGCACATGTTCTGGTTTTACTCCCACCCAGCGGTTTACATTATGATTTTGCCCTTCTTTGGCTTAATCTCTGATGTTATTCCCGTTCATGCCCGTAAGCCTATCTTTGGTTATCGTGCGATCGCTTACTCCAGTTTGCTAATTAGCTTTTTGGGGCTAATTGTTTGGGCGCACCACATGTTTACTAGTGGTACTCCTGGCTGGTTAAGAGTCTTCTTCATGGCAGCTACGATGATCATTGCCGTACCGACGGGTATTAAGGTATTTGGTTGGTGTGCCACGATTTGGGGGGGCAAAATCCGCTTCACCACTGCTATGCTTTGCGCTATCGGCTTTATCGCCATGTTTTTAATTGGCGGTTTGTCGGGGGTGATGTTGGCTTCTGTTCCTGTTGATATTCACGTCCACGATACCTATTTTGTGGTTGCCCACTTCCACTATGTCTTGTTTGGTGGTTCAGTTTTAGGTTTGTATGCAGGAGTCTACCATTGGTTCCCGAAAATGACGGGACGCATGATTAATGAAACTTTAGGCAAGATTCATTTTGCCTTAGTTTTCATTGGTATGAACTTAACTTTCTTGCCCATGCACGAGTTAGGTTTGCTGGGTATGAATCGCCGAATTGCTATGTATGACCCCCAATTCCAAGACCTGAATATTATCTGTACAGTCGGGGCTTATTTGACTGCTGTTTCTACCATTCCCTTTGTAATTAACATGATTTGGAGTGTTAATAAGGGAGCCAAAGCAGGTAATAATCCTTGGAAAGCTTTAACCCTAGAATGGCAGACTACTTCACCACCAACAATTGAAAACTTCGACGAAGAACCTATTCTTTGGGCAGGGCCTTATGATTTCGGTATTGATTACCACAAATCTGAGGATTCTTCTGTTGAGGAATTGTTAGCTGAAGTTGGTGCTGAAAGTCGCTGACCATAACTCTACTCGCTGCGCCCATGCTTGGTAGATGGGGCGGATGTAGGGGTTAGGGTGTGGTGTGTCTTCTACACCCTAACCCGCACAAATATTCTTTTCAGTCGTCCTAGCTACAGAAGTAGACAATAACTTTAAAACTAGTCGAAATGGTCGAATGAGATAGTACAAAAAATAAAGGTTCTGGGGTAGGGATATGTATTGCCAATCGCTGGAGTTGGGAGTTAAGAGATAAGTAAACAAATGCGCTATTAGTTTGAGATTACTGAACCGAGAAAATATTGGGGTTTGAAGTAATATTAAAAACCTGAGAATAAGTGCTGATAGTCCTGATAGCAGCCCTAAGCGGAAAATAGCAAAAAGTCCCCGTTGCTTTATCTGCTTCTGCTTATCAGTGGTGGGAAAGAGATGTTGACTGGCATGGTTAATATAGGAATAGACTACCCTGTCATTG
>JBAUJE010000072.1:0-33829 GCA_049683475.1 Coleofasciculaceae cyanobacterium
AGCATCTGGAGTATAAACCTCCAAAGCATTTCGGTAGTAGTCAAGTGATAGTTCTAGATTTTCTGGCTGATCACCTTTGATACGATTCCTATAGGCAGCCCCTAGACTAATTTGAGTTTTTGCCCATTCTTCAGAGAAAGTTTTACGGTCAAAAACATTCAGTATCATCTTGTAGCCTGCAATGGCAATCTCTATATTGGGAGCCTTACCCTCTCGATCAAATTGCACAAGCGTATCGCAAAGGTTAGCTATCCTAGCTGCAACCCAACTTTCTGCTTTGTCTGGCGATACCATAGGCAAAGAGATTCTCAGTTTGTAGAAGTTTGATCGAATGAATGAATATACTCCTGTCCAGCTTTGGAATAGCTCAACCATTTCATCATCCAGCTTCTCTGAGTTGGCTTCTAGATATGAGTAAACTCCTTGTGGATTACCTGTTAAAAATGCTGGTGTTAAAAATGCTGGTAGTACCTGCAACAGGAAATTGAGATAAGTTTGGCGGCGTTCTTCGTTCATGAGGCGAAATAACTATTTCTAAATAACTCTATTATTGCTCAATAAAAAAAGGCGTTAATAGAGTAATAATAAAGGTGTTCACTTCCCAAGCATAACTAATAATAGCGGGAAGAGTTTGCGCGATCGCCCATAGACTTTAAGCAACGACTCAATTCAAAGAATCACTAATTTGTAACTGACAAATAGCTTTGAGAACTTGCAGCAATTGAATAGCACGTTCAGTTTCCAACAGATTCAAATCGGGCATCAGTTGATATGTTGGGGAAGTCCCTTCTCGGAGATAGACAAATTGATAACGCAAGCCGTTAGTTACTAATCCCCAAACTGATTCTTGATAGGTCAAACTTTTAAATGCGTAGGTCAGCAATTGAGGCAATCCTGCTGAGAGGTCAATTGAACTATTTTTAGATTCGATTATTAATACCCAAAAAGGTTTACTACCCGCTGATGCTGTTTGATTAATTGCTAAGATATCGAATCTGCCTGTAATAATAGTATTTTCATCTTCAACGGTAATTCTCTCAATTCCTTCTTCTAAATGAATTTCAATAGGGAATCGGTAGAAACCAGCTAATCGCAGTAGGGGAAAAGTCGTGAGAGCTTTTACTAATCCCTCCGATACTTTAGCGGCGGTTAGGTAATTAGCAAAGTCATCTCGAATTTGTGTGATTTCTCTTTGTTCAAATTCTGTTAGGGGTTCTAGGGAGAGTAAGGGAGTAAATGAGCCATTAAGTTGCATTTGTAGTCCTAAAAGACGATGAACATCTCTTAGGGTTAGGTCTTCGGCATTGAGGGTAGTCATTTTGTTGGTTAGGGATTTTTCTGTTTGTACTTTAATTAAGTCTAACTAACTTGGCTAAATCCCTTAACAATTTCCTGTCTAATGGGAATCTGAATTGTAAATTCTGTGCCTTGTCCTGGAGTAGAATCGCACCATAACTTTCCACCATGGTGTTCGACAATAATTTGATAAGAAACTGATAATCCTAATCCCGTTCCCTTACCCACAGGTTTAGTAGTAAAAAAAGGTTCAAATAACTTATTGCGTACTGCTTGAGTCATTCCTGCTCCATTATCGGCAATGTGGATAGCTACCCAGTTACTTTCCGATAGTTCAGTGTGAATTACAATTAGATTAGAGTTGGCTTGGCATTCCTCGGAAGAATGCCGTTGTTTATTGCTTTCTAAGGCATCGATCGCATTAGCAAGGAGATTCATAAACACCTGATTAAGCTGATTGATGTGGCATTCTACCTGTGGTAACTCTCCATATCTTTTAATAACTTGAATCTCAGGTTGATCTGGTCGTGCTTTGAGACGATGTTGCAAAATTAATAACGTACTTTCTAAGCCTTCGTGAAGATCGGTAAGTTTCATTCCCACTTCCTCAGCACGAGAGAAATTTTTCAGCGATAGGACAATATCACGAATGCGATTAGCTCCTTCTTGCATGGAATCAATGAGCTTAGGTAGATCGACTTTCAAAAATTCGAGATCGATTTCCTCTATATATTCTTCGATATCTTTAGCTGAATTGCTATTTGGGTTTTGGTAAAGTTCGATTAACTCTAGCAAATTTTGACTATATTCTTCAGCATGTTCTAAGTTGCCATAGATGAAATTTACAGGGTTATTAATTTCGTGAGCCACTCCGGCTACCAGCTGACCTAAACTTGACAATTTTTCAGTTTGTATTAATTGTGCTTGAGTCTGTTTTAGTTGTTCAATAGCTGCTGTTTTTTCTTGGACTTGTCGCTTTAATTCATCTGTTTGAATCAAAACTTGACCTGAAAGGGGATGTAACAACAGTACCATTCCAGCAGTAGCCAATCCACTCAGCAAGACGATCATAATACCGATTATTACCAATTGCTGATGAACTGATGCGTAAAGTTCTTCACTTTCTATCTGAATCACAAATCCCCAGTTATCGTTAGCAAGAGGCTCAAATACCACAATTTTTGATTTGAATAGCGATTCAGAATCACGGAGCAAATCACTTTTTCCCGATGCTGCTTGGGATATAGCCTTCAAAATACTTGGAGATGATTGATAATGTGAATTTCTGGGGGAGAAAAACAACTGCACTTCGTCTTTATTAACCGCGCCGAGAATTACTTCACTAGTTTTGTCTAGACTAATTTTGTCTTGTACTATATTTTGCAGGCCAGAAGCTTTGAATAAAACTACGTCGGCTCCTGCTTGCTTACCAGCCGAGTTAAGAATGGGTTTTGTCACTACTAGGTAAAATTCTCCCGCCGACTGAATGGGAACGCTAACTACTGCATCTGTAGAGTTCATTGGTAGCTGTGGTCGGAATTCAGTTGGAATGGGTAATCCTAGCTGAGCAAGCAACTTGTTATCTTGGCTAATGCGGCTAATCCCAGCAACATCTTGGGATTCATTCAAGGCATCAAGTAAAATTCTAGTAGTGTCTTGAACAGCAACTTCATTGCTGATTCTACCCTGATTGTAATCTTCGAGAACTTTACGAGCTTGGGTACGACTGGCGATTTGTACAGTTACATCTTTGGCTCTCGATAAGAATTCCTTAATCGTCAAAGCTCTTGTGTGTAGTGCAAAACGGAGATTTTTTTCCTGTTCTTTTCTGAGTTGCTGATAAAAAGGCAAGACACTAATGCTTGCCACAAACAAGCTAATTGAAAAAATTCCCAAAGCTGAATACAGTATCAGGCAACGTTGCAGTCTTCCTACTCTTTCCATGAGCTGTCAATCTAGCTTGCTTGCCATATTTTATCTATATCAACTATATTAGACATGTTGATTGTCTGTTGTCACATAATTCTAGGTTTCATTAACATTGCTTATTGATAACAACAAATAATATTGTTTAGCTTTTAAAATTTCCATGAATAGAAGGCATGAAAATCGTGTCTAATTCTGACTATCTTCTATGACGGTAATACTTTGATTAGTGGCGGAAAAGATAAGGCAATTAAAGTCTGGGATTTGCAAACAGGACAGTTGAGAAAGACTCTTCAGAGTGATTAGGGAGAAATTCAAGCTGTGGCGATCGCTGCAAAAGAACTTCTAGGTTTGTCAGGGGTAATTATCTTAATAGCAATCACTCAAACAATTGTTAATGCCATGCAGCTTAAATTTATTCAAATCAGTAGAGCTAATGATGTCAACTTCAGTTAGAGTTATCCTACTTATTGCTACAACACTTTATCAGGCGCTCGCCTGCTGGTTTGAAAATCAAAAATCTCCACCTGGTCAACTCATTGATGTGGGTGGCTATCGCCTGCACCTCTGCATTGCAGGGGAAGGGAGTCCAACCATTATTTTAGATCACAGTTTAGGAGGAATAGAGGGCTACTTCCTAATAGAAGAATTGGCAAAGTTAACACGAGTCTGTATTTATGATCGAGCGGGATATGGATGGAGTGATCACAGTCCTCACCCTCGAACTAGTAACCAAATTGTGACGGAATTAGATACACTGCTCACCCAAGCAGGAATTGAACCACCATACATTTTAGTAGGAAATTCTTTTGGCAGCTACAATGTCCGATTATATGCCCATCGTTTCCCGGAGAAAGTTATTGGCATCGTACTGACAGATGGACTTCACGAGACAGGAATGCTGAAAATGTCCATCCAGTTACGAGCTTTAAAACTTTTCTTTCTTTCTGGCTTTTTGATGTCTACGATAGGCTCAACACTAGGGATTATTCGGCTATTAAAACTCTATGGACTATTTGAACTACTAAAACCTGAATTACGACAGTTTTCCAAAGATTCTCTCAACTCAGTCAAATATTCTTTTTGCCGTTCTAAGCACTGGATTACGATGAGTCGAGAAATGCTGAATTTAAATAAGAGTGCACGTCAGGTTAGTATCGCTAACCAGTTGGGTTCAATGCCCATAGTCAGCATCAAAGCAAGTTCCTTTTTTAAACCATCTTTTATGACGTTTTTGATACCTCTGCAAGGTGCTAACCAATTACGAGAAAAAATGCATAGAGAATTGCACAATCTGTCAACAGACTTTCTTGAAATTCAAGCTAATGATAGTGGTCATTTTGTGTGGATAGATCAACCTAATCTACTCATAGAGGCTGTGAATATTATACTAGAAAAAAATTAAAAAATATCACCATAATTTCCCAGTATAGCTATTTAAATATAGTTAAATTCCCCGTGGCAAAGTAATCATTGCGCTCTCGCCACAGCCAATCTAGACATTTAATTAACAGCAACATCTGCTGTAAGTGGAGATAGGTTTCCAAGAAAGGAGTTCCCTAAACCCTTCACAGAGAAGCAATGGAACTGGTAAACCAGGCAGTTTTGGCACGTCAACGTGGAGATTGTGAGCCAGTTATCAAGTTCGAGAGCTACTAACTCTTGCCATACATCTAAAAAATTAACTCTTATTTACAAAAACCCTTACTTCTTGAGCAGAGTAACCAAGCTTCCTCTCAAAGCTAAATCTTCCTTAGTCCAACTCTGGAATTTACTCCTAGCAAAGCTGATGATGCGATCGCTTCAAACTCCCTCTGCAAGAATCATCTGCTGCCTTAATTCCTTAGGAATTTAGACTGTTGAGTAAGCTTGATGAGGGTTGGTGAAGTTAAAAAATGTTAATTTTGTTTTTTGTTACTATTTATCATAAATAAATAAACAAATTATTTCAGTGAAGCTTATTTTGGCATAAAAAATGTTTATCAAGATCTTAAATCATAATTTCTTTTAAAAAAGCTGATATATTACTTATTAGAGGCAATTTCATTTAGAAGAACCCTTTCTTTTTGTTCACAGTTGGTCAATAATGCAATCAACGCCCCAAGGAAAGTGAGCCAATCAGGGCTATAGAGCTGGAGATTATACAGGGACTTCACCTAGCGGCAAAGAAAAAAATCAAATTTTGAGCAGATATATATAGGAGACTATAAAAAATGAAACTCTCAGTTTATGGAAAAGGTGGTATCGGTAAATCTACAACTAGCTGTAATATCTCAGTTGCCCTAGCCAAGCGTGGTAAGAAAGTGCTGCAAATTGGCTGTGATCCGAAACACGACAGCACCTTTACCCTGACAGGATTTCTTATTCCCACCATTATTGACACCCTTCAGGAGAAGGATTACCACTACGAAGATGTCTGGCCTGAAGATGTTATCTATAACGGCTACGGCGGCGTTGATTGTGTAGAAGCGGGTGGACCACCAGCGGGAGCAGGTTGCGGTGGCTACGTTGTTGGCGAGACAGTAAAGCTACTTAAAGAACTCAATGCTTTTGATGAGTACGATGTAATTCTCTTTGATGTTCTCGGTGACGTGGTCTGCGGTGGTTTTGCTGCTCCTTTGAACTATTCGGACTACTGCATGATTGTCACTGATAATGGCTTTGATGCTTTATTTGCGGCTAATAGAATTGCTGCCTCAGTACGGGAGAAAGCTCGCACCCACCCTCTACGTCTGGCTGGTTTAATTGGTAATCGCACCTCTAAGCGTGACCTAATTGATAAATACATTGAAGCAGTACCAATGCCAGTGTTGGAAATTCTGCCTCTAATTGAAGATATTCGTGTCTCCCGCGTTAAGGGTAAGACCATCTTTGAAATGGCAGAAACTGACCCTTCCCTTGAGCCTATCTGCCAGTACTACCTAAATATTGCTGACCAGGTTTTGGGCCGTCCAGAAGGTGTTGTACCCCAAGATACTCCAGATCGTGAGTTATTCTCGTTGTTGTCTGACTTCTACCTCAATCCTCCTGCACCACAAGTAAGAACTGAGGAAGAAGAACTAGACACGATGATGGTTTAGGGAAGAAGACGGGGAGACCGGGAGACGGGGTGACGGGGAGCAGGGGAGGAATTTTTCATTAATATTCTGACTCATTACTCACTACCGCCTTCTGCCCTCCTCCCCCTGCCTTCTGCCTTTCTACTTATTACCGACTTGCTGGCAACTTCCCCTAGAGAAAAGACAAGGAGAGGATAGTTTTTATGACCGTTGCAGAAAACCCCCAAGCTTTAAATTTTGAGTGCGAAACTGGTAATTACCATACATTTTGTCCGATTAGTTGTGTAGCTTGGCTTTACCAAAAGATTGAAGATAGTTTCTTTTTGGTAATTGGTACTAAGACTTGTGGTTATTTTCTACAAAATGCCATGGGAGTGATGATTTTTGCTGAACCCCGTTATGCCATGGCGGAGTTGGAAGAAGGAGATATTTCAGCTAAGTTAAATGATTATGAAGAACTAAAGCGTTTGTGTTTGCAGATTAAGCGCGATCGCAACCCTAGTGTAATTGTTTGGATTGGCACTTGCACCACGGAAATTATTAAGATGGACTTGGAGGGTTTAGCACCTAAACTAGAAGCTGAGATTGGTATTCCCATCGTTACTGCTCGTGCCAACGGCTTGGACTATGCTTTTACCCAAGGAGAGGACACCGTTTTGGCCTCAATGGCTCACAAGTGTCCGAAAGAAGCTCCTAAACTAGAGGCAGAAAAACAGGAGCGTAATGCTATTTCTAAGCTTCTCAACTTCGGACGGCAGAAGGAAGATGTTGCGGCCCAAGAGTCAGAATATGTAGATCATCCACCACTAGTATTATTTGGCTCCCTACCTGACCCAGTTGTTACTAATTTAACCCTAGAATTGAAGAAGCAGGGGATTAAAGTTTCTGGTTGGTTACCATCAAAGCGTTATACTGAGCTGCCGGTAATTGAAGAAGGGTATTACGTTGCAGGCGTTAACCCCTTCCTCAGCCGTACTGCTACTACTTTAATGCGTCGCCGTAAGTGCAAGCTAATTGGCGCACCCTTCCCCATTGGCCCCGATGGTACCCGTGCTTGGATTGAGAAAATCTGCTCGGTGTTTGGCATTGAACCGAAAGGACTAGATGAAAGGGAAGCGCAAATCTGGGAAGGTTTGGAAGACTATGTTAAGTTGCTGCGCGGTAAGTCAGTCTTCTTGATGGGTGACAACCTGTTGGAAATTTCTCTGGCCCGTTTCTTGGTTCGTTGCGGTATGACTTGTCCAGAAATCGGTATTCCCTACATGGATAAGCGCTATCAAAAGGCTGAGTTAGAGTTACTAGAAAAGACTTGCCATGAGATGGGTGTACCAACACCAAAGATTATTGAAAAGCCAGACAACTACAACCAACTTCAGCGGATTCATGAGTTAAAGCCTGATTTAGTAATTACAGGTATGGCCCACGCTAATCCTTTAGAGGCCCGCGGTATTAATACTAAGTGGTCGGTTGAGTTTACCTTTGCTCAGATTCACGGCTTTACTAATGCGCGTGATGTTCTAGAGTTAGCAACTCGTCCACTACGTCGCAACAGCAACTTGAAGGATTTGGGTTGGGATAAGTTGGTTAAGGAAGAAGCGAAGGTTTGAAGGTGAGGGGATGATGAGGTGAGGGGGTAAGGGAGATGAGGTGGTGAGGTGATGGGGAAGATGAGGGTGATAAACAATTTTCCTGTTGCCTGTTCTCTCTTCTTAACAATTTTCCATTTTTAATTGACCTTTCCCTATCGCTCTTGCCTAAATGACCATTGGTGTACTAACTTGTTAAATCTGCAATGCCATTGGTCTGAGTCTGCGATCACACTAAATGAGTAATCAAACCACTAACCTTCTTTTTAATCCCCTCACCTTAAACGATGCTCTATCTAGTTTTTCCTTTCCTCTAGACTTAAAGGCACGTCACCAGAAAATTCAAGGCTGGATTGCTCAGCTAAAATCTGGCGCTCTTAAGTACAGAACAGAAGCTCAACATGCTAATTTTATCAAAGAGCTATTTCAAGGAGTATTAGGATATAGCTCAATTGCTCAGGGAAAAAATAGGCTGAGAGAAATTCATACAGAACAACTTTTAGCGGTAGGCGGAGGGTGTGTAGATGGTGCCTTAGGCTTTTTTAAATGGCAGTCTAACCCGCAAGGTAAGCGCAAACTTTTAGGAAAGGTAGTTGCTTGTATTCAGCTGACAGGTGCTGAAGATAACTTAGATTCACCAAGACTAGGAGCTAAAAACTCACTAGTTGAAGAAGGGTGGCTTTATGCTAAAAATACTATCTCTTGTCGCTGGATTATTGTTTCTAATTATCGGGAAATACGGCTTTATCATGCGAGCAAAAGCCTAGCTTGCTACCAGAAGTTTTTACTAAAAGATTTAGCTAATTGGCAAGAGTTTCAGTTATTTTTCTTCCTGCTTTACCGACAGAATTTCTTACCTCAGAAGCAACTATCTAAGAAAAGGTCAGTTATTGCTCAACTCTTGGCAAAAAGTGATAAAGACTTAACCAAAATCACTAAACAGATTTACAGTGAATGCCAAGCAGTTCGTCTGGGGATAGTTGAGTGTTTTCGACAGCAAGAAATACCTGATGTTCCTAATGTCAATCAACTTCTAATTGATAAATCACAAGAGCTACTCAATAGGGTACTGTTTATTGCCTTTTGTGAAGCGCAGGGTTTACTACCGGACAAAACCTTTCAGCGTGCTCATAGACGCAAATATTTACCTAGTCAACCAATCTGGGATAATTATAAATTAGTATTTAGTTGGGTAAGGAAAGGTAATAACTATCCCCTCATCCCTAGTTATGATTGTGCTTTATTTGACCATGACTATCTTCTAGATGAGCAATTAATTATTTCTGATCCCCTCTGTAATCAGCTTAAGTTGCTAACACGTTTTGACTTTAATGCAGAAGTTTCTCCTGATGTTTTAGGTTATATTTTTGAGCAATCTGTCACAGATTTAGAGCAGCTTGAGGCTGATTATGCAGGGGAAGACTACGATAGGAAAAAGGGACAACGAAAAAGCCAAGGTATTTTTTATACTCCGGCGTTTGTAACTCAATACATGGTAGAACTGGCTCTTGGTGGCTACCTCAAGGGACGAGAGCAGGAATTTCGCAATATTTTTCAACTAAAACCCTGTCCTGAACGAGATATTGAGCAACAAAAGGATGCCGAAATTAAATTTTGGAAAATTTACCTTGATGAAGTACTAAAAAATATACGAGTAATTGACCCAGCCTGTGGTTCTGGTGCATTTTTAATTGCTGCTTTTGATTATCTTCTACAGGAATACCAAAGGGTCAATTATGCCTTGGAATCCTTGACAGGTGAACAGTTAAATATATCGGAACTGAAAAAAACAATTCTGCAACGCAATTTATTCGGCGTTGATTTATCCCCTGAATCAGTAGAGATTACCAAAATAGCTCTTTGGTTTAAAGCTGCTGAGTGGGGTACATCTTTTGCTGGTTTGGCAGAAAATATCAAAGTAGGTAACGCTTTAGTAGATGACCCTAAGGTGGATGAAAAAGCTTTTAATTGGCAAGTGGAATTTGCTGAAGTTTTTGATAGTGGTAGATTTGATGTCGTAGTTGGCAATCCTCCCTATGTCAGGCAGATTTTATTGTCTCATCTGAAGCCCTACTTACGGGCTAACTATAAATACTATGATGGAATGGCAGACCTTTACACCTATTTTTATGAAAGGGGTCTGAAGATTCTTAAACCGGGTGGAGTACTTTCCTACATTGTACCTAACCAGTGGCTACGTTCTGGCTATGGCAAACCTTTACGCAGGTTGTTTTCCTTCAAGAGCGAATTTGAAAGAATTATTGATTTTGGTGATAGCACTGTTTTTGAGGATGCTATTACTTTATCCTGTATTGTCTTACTTAGAAAACCTCTTCCTCCTACCCGCCTTTTAGGACAGTTTAGTATTAAGGGAGTTAAAGAAGATAAGTTTAAACAGAAATCACCTGTCATTGTTTGCTCAATTCCCCGGCAAAAGCTAGCTAAAATTAACCTTCGTCAATATGTCCAACGCCATAGCTACGAAATTCCTTGGTCACGCTTTAGCACCGATGCATGGCGTTTGGAAAACCACGAAGTCGAGCAATTGGTGCAAAAAATCATTAGTAAGGGAGTGCCATTAAGTAACTTCGCTGAGGTCAGACCTTATCGAGGTGTTTTAAGTGGCTTTAATGAATTATTTGTTCTGGATGAAACAACTAAGAATCGACTGATTAAAGCTGACCCTAAAGCGGCAGAAATTATTAAGCCTTTTCTATTTTCTCCAGACATTAAAAGATGGAATCATCACCAGCCAAGCTTTTGGATAATTTTGCTCAAGTCTAGCGTTAACTACGATTGGCCTTGGTCAGCAGCTAGCTCTCCAAAGGAAGCAGAGCATATTTTTCAACAAACCTATCCATCAATTTATCAGCACCTTAAACCCTACGAAAAGCAACTCAGAGAAAGGACTCAAAGGTACATTCACTGGTGGGAGTTACGACCTTGTAGTTATTACGATGCTTTTACTGGAACCAAAATTATTTACCCGGATATTCAGGCTTTTCCTGGCTACGCCATAGACTTTGATGGTCACTTTACTAACAACAGTGTTTACCTAATTGCTAAAGCAGATTTATATCTTTGTGGTTGTCTCAATTCTCCACTAGCGTGGTGGATATCTCAGCGCTTATTTCCCAAAATGGTAGGAGATACAGTTAGTCCCGGTACTGGCTTGATGATGACATTTCCTATTGCTTCACCCACTGAAGAAATCCGTGCTGAAGTAGAAGCAATTGTTAGCCGGTTAATAACCATTAGCAAAGCTAACTACCAAGCTTATGCTAACAGTTTAGGATTTATACAAGGAGAGTGTCAAATTGAGAAACTAGGAAGAAAATTGGAAGATTTTGCCACTCTCAGTTTTCAGGAATTTATAGAAGAGGTGAAACAGCGGGTTAGCAAAACAGGTTTCTCGGATACCCTTAATCGAAGTGATTACAAAACCCTCCACCAACTCTACCAAGAGTATGCTCCGGCGATCGCAACTCGTAAAGCAGAAGCCGTCAATTTAGAGCATCGTCTTGCTGATTTAATTAATCAAGCTTACCAACTGACACCGGAAGATATTGAGTTGCTCTGGAAAACCGCACCACCTCGTATGCCAATTAGTCCGACAGGACTTACGAACTAAGGTTATTTGTTGAGATGGGGTGTAGTTACATCATGTCCGTCCAGTTGCTCATAGTAAAAACTTCTCCGTGTCAACGCGTTTCCGTGTCTGTGCGTCAGTTCTAACTATTAGAGGAGAAATCAAAATTAACCTATGTCTAAACAACTTGTCTTAATGGATCACGATGGTGGCGTTGACGACTATCTAGCGACGCTGCTACTGATGACAATGGATAATGTTGAACCGATAGGAGTAGTTGTTACTCCTGCTGACTGCTATGTCCAGCCAGCTGTCAGTGCTACCCGCAAAATTCTCGATTTGATAGGACGCTCTGATATTCGAGTTGCTCAGAGTTCGGTACGGGGTATCAATCCTTTTCCCACCCTCTACCGACGCGACTCTTTTATTGTTGACCATCTGCCAATTCTTAACGAAAGGGAGCAAATTCAAACACCCCTTGTCCCAGAAACTGGTCAAGAATTTATGGTGCGATCGCTTTTAGCCGCAGAAGAACCAGTAACTTTGCTAGTAACTGGCCCTTTAACTACCGTGGCAGCAGCCTTGGAACTAGCACCGGAAATCAAGGAAAAGATTAAGGAAATTATTTGGATGGGAGGAGCTTTAAACGTCCCTGGCAATGTGGAGAAAAGCCTGGAAGCTGGCCAAGATGGTTCAGCTGAATGGAATGCTTACTGGGACCCAATTGGAGCTAACCAAGTCTGGCAGACAGATTTACCTCTTGTACTGTGTTCTTTAGATATAACTAATACAGTACCAGTAACTTCGGAATTTGTCTATAAGTTAGGCAAACAAAGGCAATATCCCGTCTCTGATTTGGCTGGACAGTGTTATGCCCTGGTTATTCCCCAGGATTACTACTTCTGGGATGTTTTAGCTACTACTTATCTTGCCCGTCCAGAATTTTATCAACTACGGGAATGGGAAACGGTGATAGTTACGACGGGTGAAAGTCAGGGAAGAACGAAAGTCGAAAGTGGGGGCAAGAAAATTCTGGCGATGGAGAAGGTGGATAGGGAGAAGTACTATGCTTACCTTTTACAGCAATGGGCACGGTGAGGGGATGGGTAGGCCGGGGAGGAATTTTCATCAATCTTCTTTCTTCCTGAATCTCTACACCCCACACCCCACTTCACTTTTTGTCTCCTATCTCGTGACTCCTCATAACTGATGAGGTAGATAAACGATTAACAATTTTTCATTTTCCATTGACCATTCTCTATTCCTGACGCGTAACAGCTTTAAAGCATTTCTCCATCACGCTAGAGAGATAAATTTCCGGCTCAAGCACCATTGCTGATTAGCTTGGATTATGAGAAATGTTAATTTTTGTTTATAAAAATAAACCAATGGTTGTATAAACTACAAGAAGTTGTAAAACTACAACATACTTCTTTCATAAACCAACATAACAAGAAGAGTCGATAAAGCATATGACTCAGTCACTAGCATTCTCGGGAGTTAATGGGAACTATCCCGTAGCCTCAGCCACCCTGCCTAAAACAGGTATTAGTTCCTCTGTTGCATCTATCCCCAAATCATCAGATTCAAACGTTCGTTCTCTGGCTGCCCTCTGGGCAAAAAAGTATTATACTTCCGTAACGTCGTCAACTGATGAGGAGTTGCTCACTGGTAGTAACGAAAACTTTCAGGAAGTAGATTCTAAAGCCGGTCGAGAACGCACAGTTGAAAAGCTGATGCAGAATATCAATTTGGCCAGTGCTCAAGCTTGGTCTTTAACAGAAAGCTTACTCTCCAAGGATATTCGACGGCACGGCATTAATCCAGAGTTGGTTAATCCCCTGGAGATAGCCGCAGATACACGCTCTGTTTGAAAAGCCTTAAAACCATATGCCGAGCAAGCATCTCCCCAGAGTTTGTCCGTAACTGTGGGTAAGGACTTTGGCAAGATACGGCATAAATATACTAGCGTAGACCGCCGTGCCATTGGTTTTGTCAGCATGCAGTTCCACTACACAGGCCAAAAAATACTAGAGTGCCTCTCACCTGCTGAGAAGATGCTGTGGACAGCTTATTTGAAGGTGATGGATGACCACATGTATATGCCGCTGCAGACTGCTTACGACGCTGCGGCTAAACACGTCTATGAATCTCGTCCTCTATCAGCTGTTCGCAGCCTTCTACCTATCAGTAGTGAAATTGCCTACTCTGTATATAAACAAGTCTGGCGTCTTAATCCCAACTATGAGACTTTCAGTGGTCTGCTCAATCATCCCAAAGTTAAAACTGCTAGCATCCGTGACGTGGAGATGTTCCAGGTTTATCTCTGCTTGTGCGTTTTAGAAGAGAACATTTTCTCAGTACAGCGAGAACTGTTTCCCCTCTGCGTATTACTTTACCCTCGCCTGAAAGTAAGCTGGAGGCTGGTGCAAGAAATGCTCAGGGTTATGGGTTGGGAAATGCAAGACAAATTACCTCCCGATGAGATGGCAACCTTTTTACCTTACCTACGTACTCTAGGAGACATGTTCTCTTCTGACGTTTTCAAAGAATAGTAAACAGTCAGTAGAGAATGGCAAGTTGTAGTTGGAGACAGCTAAGCTAGTGCGCATTTAAATTGCATATTTGGCAAGATTAGAAAAATCTCCAAACCCTCTCCGTGTTTGTCTCAATAGGTAAATTAGATGCTTGAGAGCTTAATTGCAAGTTGGAAAGGTAATTACCGTTTGATCACAGTAACTCTGAAGATACTGTGATTCAGCTGTTCTCAGTCAATCTAGCCAATTGACCACCTTGAGCTTAGTATGTCATTATTACCAGGATTGGGTTGTGACTAAAGTCACTTGGGCGAGTGATTAATCTCCTTCTAAACTTGGCGTTTTTTGAAAAGAGACTTCTCGCCTAAGCGAGTCAGACAATTCTCAATTTGCCATTTTTAATTTTCGGCTAACGGACACTGCTCTCGGCAATAAATTTCGACTGAGCGAATAGTCGCCGGATCTCGGTATTCTTTCGTCTCGTTATATTCATCCGTCGGTGAAGAATATATTCCTGAGAAGCTATTATCGTTAGCTGCTCCTAGGCGGAAATTAATGTCCTGGGAGAGATTGGCGAATTTTACGTATTCTCTCGACTCATTGGCGTAGTTGAAGGATAGGGTTGCATCTCCATAGGTTGCTTCTGCTTGTTCTAGGGTTGTTCCCGCTCCTACTCCTTGGGCAGTAAGATAAGTGGGATTATCGGTGGAGAGAATTTCAATAACATCTGAATCTTGGAAAGTAGTCTCTGCCGGATAAAGAATGTAATACTGTACCTCGTCACCCTTGCTCACAGCGATCGCATCAAAGTCTACGATAAAAGGTGATACTTTCTTAAATTCTGCCTCTTCCCCCAACATTTCTTTGAGTTCTCCCAAAGTCATGCCTAGTTTTGCCTGTCCAATACTCCCTTCTGTGATTTTATGGTCTTCACTAACTATGGCAGAGTGGGGAGCTGAAGTAGTTGGACTTTCACTCGGGTTACTGACATCTTCAGCAGGTGAAGTTGTCTTTTCTACAGCAGGACTTCCCGTTACGGGTGCATCTTCGTTAGCGGTAGTGCTTGCTTCGCCACAGCCAATTAGGGCAAATAACAAACTAGCTGTTAGGGTGATTATGGTCTTTGTTTTTATCTTGGTCATCTTCAAATCGGGGTGGCGCGGGTAGTGCTAAAGCCAACTGGTACAGTTGACGTCGGGGGAGTTTGGTTAACTGAGCTAGTTGTCGGCTAGCTTGCGATCGCGATATGCCCTGAGACATAATCTCGAATAACTCTGCTTTGAGGGTTTCTTCTGAAGGCAATGCTATTTCTAACAAGGCACCAGCAACAACTAAGGTAAATTCCCCTCTCGGTTCGTGCTGGTTATAATGAAGAATTGCCTCTCGAATTGTTCCTCGCCAGAACTCTTCGTGCAGTTTAGTTAACTCCCTCGCTATTACGATAATACGCAAGGGTTCAAGATAATCCGCTAAATCTTGTAGGGTTTGCCGAAGACGGTGGGGAGACTCGTAGAAAATTAAGGTTCTCGGTTCTGCACGCAGAAATTCTAGTCGTTCTTGCCTCTCTTTAGAACTTGTTGGTAAAAAGCCTTCAAAGACAAATTGCTCTGTCGGTAGTCCCGCTGCTACTAAGGCGGTAACAGCAGCAGTGGCACCAGGTATGGGTACAACGGGGATTCCCGCCTCAATGCAAGCTTTGACTAAATCGCTGCCAGGATCGGAAATTCCTGGCATTCCCGCATCGCTAACCAGAGCAATATCTTGTCCTTCAGCCAGCTTTGTCAGTAACTCTGGTAGACGTTGCTCTCTGTTATGTTCGTGGTAACTCAACTGGGGTGTCTTAATCTGAAAATGCTGCAAAAGTTTCCCGGTGTGGCGAGTGTCTTCTGCGGCAATTAAATCCACCGTCTGTAAAATCCGTACTCCCCGGAAAGTCATATCCTCTAAGTTGCCAATTGGTGTTGCAACTATATAAAGTGTTCCCATTTTTATTTTTTCTGAATGTAGAGGGAATTATAGCGGTTGGTATTTTGAAGAGGGAGTCGGTTGGGTTTGCTAAATTAAAACTGAGGTCATATGTCAAGCAAGATTTTGTAAATTTAATCTAAAAATTCATCTGATTTAGTTGAGGTTTGTTGGCTATTTTTGGGGTTTGTGGTATTTTTATATAATGGAAATTTTTGTGATTTAAATATCGAAGCTTAGTTCTTCCTTATCCGTTCCATCTTATCAGAAAAAAACGAGTAAGTCTAGAGAAAAATATCTATATTTTCATCATGCTAGCTTTTACTTAATTTATTGATGCAGTAGCGGAGAATTCCAATGGGGAACAGTGGACTTTTTGTGGGAATGGCAACCATAGACTTGGTTTACCTCAGTCCCAAACTGCCAGGTAATAACGAGAAAATTGCTGCATCTGACTATACTGTTTCTGCTGGTGGCCCAGCTACTAATGCAGCAGTCACCTTTAGTTATCTAGGAAACCAGACTAGCTTGCTCGCCGTAGTTGGCAATCACCCCATTACCCAGCTAATTTACTCTGATTTAAAAAGTTATGGAGTGAAAATTGTTGACCTTGGCTCTACTAATACTCAACCACCACCCGTTTCTTCGATCATTGTTACAGAAGCCACAGGAGAGCGTGCAGTCATTTCTCTCAATGCTAGTAAAATTCAAGCAGGTATTGAGCAACTTTCTGACGATATTCTGTCGGGAATAGATTTAGTAATGATAGATGGTCATCAAATGACTGTTAGTTGTGCGATCGCTCAACTAGCTAAAGATAATAATATTCCCGTTGTCATTGATGGTGGTAGTTGGAAGCCTGGATTTGAGACAGTTTTGCCTTTCGTTGATTACGCCGTTTGCTCCGCTAACTTTTATCCACCAGGTTGCAGTAATAGTGAGGAAGTATTTAGTTACCTAGAAGCAATAGGAGTTCCTCACATTGCTATTACCCAAGGTGAACAACCGATTCTTTACTGCAATCAAGGTAAATTTGGTCAACTACCTGTACCAGCAATTAAAGCTGTTGATACTCTGGGTGCTGGTGATATTTTTCACGGAGCTTTCTGTCATTACATCCTACAACAGAGTTTTACTGAAGCCTTGAGGACAGCAGCAAAAGTGGCGTCTTATTCCTGTCAGTTCTTTGGTACTCGTCGTTGGATGGAAAATAGGGACTTGATAAATGAAAATTGAGAATTGAGAATTAATCACTGACCAACTCTACCATCTGGTAAAGTTGCCCCAGTTAATTTAGCTCCAGTTAATTTCACCATGATTCGGTTTCCTATCCCGACATTAGCTCCTGTTAAATCTGCACCACTTAAATCTGCACCACTTAAATCTGCACCAATAAGATTAGTTTCTCGCAGATTGGCGTTACAGAGATTAGCTTGAAACAGATTAGCTCGAAAAAGATTGGCTTTTTCGAGGTTGGCTTCTTTGAGGTTGACCCTATGCATAAAAGCATCACTTAAATCAGCATTACTCAAATTGGCATTGCTCAAGTTTCTACCAGAGAAATCTTTTTCTTTAAGGTCTGCACCACGAAAGTCTGCTCCACTTAAATCAGGGTGCTGTTTCTTGGGTTGATAGTTAGTTCGAGAGCTAGATGGAGACTGTGGTTTTGTCTCAGTTGGTGTTTGTCGATAGTAGTTATTTTTTTTACTGGTTTTGGTGGGTGGTTTTGTCTCAGTTGGTGTTTGTCGATAGTAGTTATTTGTTTTACTGGTTGTGGTAGTTCGAGTCTTCGCCTGGGTTTTTCGCCTTCGATTTTGGGTATTGGTTCGTAAAGCTCGCAATCGTTCGCGAGCTTGATTAATCTCCTTTAATTTTTCCGTGGCTTTTTCCCTTAGGCGAAGATTATCTTCCGGAATACGGTCAGGGTGCCAAATAAAAGCCAAGTCCTTATAGGCTTGGTTTACCTCTTCGAGTGATGCTCCTGGCTTAAGCTCGAGCACCCTATAGCATTGGTTCAGATCCTTCATCTACCGTTGCTGAGACTATTCCTCATATTGTATAGATTCATGCAGGTTGGGTTATCCTCACCACATCTTTTTTACCTACCTCTTATTTGAATACTATTTAGTTATATATGCCTGATGAGGGTGATTTGGTTGGTCTGGATATTTAAGTTCTAGTAAGTTTCGGGAGAGCATTGGGTTTATATAGTGGTTCCGGATGCTGTCCGGTTCGCGTTTCAAAAGGTCCGCTAATGTTCGGAGTGGTAGGTAATGTTCGGAGCAGAGTTCTAGAATGGCTTGCTCTACTATGCTCTTGTTTACGCGACCTTTCTCACGGACAGGAGCTGCAATCTCTTGCAGACGCTCGTAATGTTCGGAGCTTAACTCGTAATGTTCGGAGCTTACCTCGTAATGTTCGGAGCTTACCTCGTAATGTTCGGAGCTTGGGAACAGGGAGAGTAAATCTGGTTGACGCTGGTTTGGGAGAGTGTAGTGAGTGCCACGACCACGACCAAATTGTTCAAGCCAGCCCTTATTCACTAGGCGCTTAAGGCATTCACCAATTTCTCTGGGGTGTTCGTTTCTGTAACGCTGAACGCCCATGTTATTAATCTCGCCAGAGCAGTGTGCTAGAACTAGGACGATTCGATCTAGCTCTGTCAAGTTACAGTAGTTATCCCCCACAATTTCCTTTAATTCCCTCTCAACATCTTCGGGAATTAAACTAACCATTGGTAAAGCAACTGATGTTACCTCTAGGTCTAGTTTTTCTGAAACCAAGGGAATCAACCATTCCTGCTCTCTCCATGCACGGAGAATTTTCTCGAAGCCAGAGCCTGCTTTCTCTCCCAAGCCCAGCATTTGAAACATTTTTTGCAGGTTGGGGTTACGAGCATCGCTAATACCCCCTTCATAAAGACGCTGGAGAGGGATTCTCAAACGACCGGGATTAGAAAAGAAGAAACGGTCTGAGATTTTAATAACTACGATAGGACGTGTTGATTGATGGTCGGCATGGATTAAAGTATTGACTAAAGCTTCGCGCAGAGCCTCATGCACATGAGTTTCACCCCGGCGCACAGCGTCTTTGTCAAGTTGAAATGGGACATCTAAATCATTAATTAGGCGACCATATACTCGATAGTAGAAGTTAAAAAGATTAGGCTCCCATCTTCCATCAAGCGTTAGGCGATAAGTCCAACGTGTCTCTGGGTTGTTAGAAAGCCGCTCCTGATAATCAAGTTGGTAGTGAGGCAGAGCATCTTGAATACTGCGCTCACAACCAAACATAAGCAAACCAGCGAGTGTCAGTCCTTCTTTACCTGTAGTGCGATCGCGACGCCAACCACCTAGCTGACAAAGCAGATTCTGTTCATCTAGTGCTAGCCAAGGGTGATCGGGTTCTCTAGAACTAAAGCGCTGGCGAAATGATTTAAGTGTCTCTGAATCGAGGTCAGTGAGATCAAAGCCTTCTAAAATTTGAAAGTCTTGGGGATTATCGGGATTATCACTAGCATCCCGTAGCATTTGCCGCACTTCCTCTGGAGTACAACGGTAATCCCCCTCATAATTGCGTTTGTAAGTGCCAATCATGGGGTTATTGTTGATATAGACAGGTCGTTGGGTACGTGCGGCTCTGGGCACCCAAATAGTGATTAGGCTGTGTCCATCAACTTTTGAAACTTGCACATCAGAGTTAGAGCAGATTGGGGTATTGAGCTTTTGCGAGTTATTATGACTATCCCAGAAGTTTTTCTGTGGACCATTGGGGTTGCGTACCCCAGAGATTACAAGTCTGCCCTTACTCTCACTTACACCAAGGACAATATAGCCTCCATCTGTATTAGCAAAGGCGGATACCGTTTCCCATAAATCTTTTGGTAATCCTCCATCAGCAGACTTGAACTCAATGTCCTGGTCTTCTCCGATGTCTAGACGTTGTAGTAACGCTTCTACATCCATTCAATTGAACAACAGGTAGTAGATACTTCTGGCAGCAAGGGTTGCTTTTTATCATTCTAGTTTGAGGCTCTGGTTGAGTGCTGTTTCCTTTTCTGAAGAGAAGGTCATCTTTTCGCTCACCTGATGCCAAAGTGCATGAGCTGATGAATTTGTTGTGGTGGACTACTAAGCTGTCACATATTTAACTTGCTGTTGAGACAGACGGGGAGACGGTTTGAGGGTTTCCCTAAAATCTGTTAGCGTCGAGCGAAGCCGAGATGCCAAATATGCAAGTTAAATGTGCATTAGCTTAGTCATGCAGGTTGGGTTATCCTCACCACCCAACTCAAGGTATAAGGCTATTATCTTTATATAACTTAATGTAAGTAAACATATCTTAAACATATGCTACCCAACTTACTAGAAGCGACCCAAGACTACTGGCGTAAATTAGATGAACTAGAAGCAGCCTACAAAAAAGGCGAGGTGTCACCCCAGGAGGTAGATGTCAGAGTACATGAGCTGATGAGAGAATTAGGTCAGGAACGTAGAGCTAGCTTAAGTTACGTGCTACACAGTTGGCGAAAAATGTGGAATGAGCAGAGAGAAACTATTCTCGGTCTAGCTTGTCTGGGAGTTGTTACTTACCTGTGGGTAATCTGGGTCTAGATGGAAAAAGCTACTTTTGGTGCAGGCTGTTTCTGGGGAGTCGAAGCAGCATTTCGCCGAGTCAAGGGAGTAGAATCAAGCTCTGTCGGCTACATGGGAGGACATTTTGCCAATCCTTCCTACCTCGATGTTCTATCGAGGATAACGGGTCATGCCGAGGTGGTACAGGTGGAATTTGACCCAGAAAAGGTAAGTTATATAGAGTTGCTAGCAGTATTTTGGGATATTCACGACCCCACAACTTTAAACCGCCAAGGACCAGATAGAGGCGAACAATATCGGTCTGTAATATTTTTCCACAATACTGAGCAGGAAAAAGCTGCGAGAAAATCTAAGCAGAAGCTGCAAATATCCGGCAAATATGACAAAGAAATAGTGACTGAGGTGAAGCCAGCTTTAGAATACTATTTAGCTACAGAAGAGCATCAGCAGTATTTTGAGAAGCAGAGAAAAACTTAAAAATACTTATCATATTGGGTAGCCATCGAAGCTAGTTTAAGAGAGAGCAGAAATTTCATCCACCATCTCCATTCTCCCTCGCCGTATAGAAAGAAGCAATCTATCAATAGAATCTCTCTCCTCTTGTGAGATCGAATCTTCCAAAATTGCCGCCATTAAACCATAACGGTCAGCAAGGGTAATGTAACCAGAACTTGTGACTTGAGCAAATAAATCAGAGATTGCACCGGGTATGAGACTCACTTGAGGGAACATTGTATTTAGTAGAAATCTACTCTACTAAGTATGGCCTTGTAAGGGCAAGTGAAACGTGATTGGACTCTAGAGTCACGGTGACTGTACTCATCTTTGAGTGTGACTAACTTAAATTGTTTTGGTGATAGAAACTTGCTGAAATTGTGATTAAGTCAGTTAACTCGTGTGACACTTGTCACAACCTAAGTAGCTATTACTTATAGATTGTTTTTTCTGCATCAAGCATAATCAATATAAATTTTGGCAAAGGTAAACTTTATCCCTCTGTCTTCCTAGGGTTAATAAAAAACGTATTGTTATCTAACTATAGAGGTTGGTGTCGAAATCTTTTTAGTCAATTTAAATCGAGTACTGAAGCAGGATGACCAAACAGTACATAGCTAGTGCCAGCCATCGATTGACCATTAGGAGAAGCAGCAAAAGCACCAAGAATTAGGTCATCTGCTCCATCGTTGTTGACATCTCCGGCACTACTAACAGACATTCCTAAATAACTCTCTGTATTGAGGCCGTTAATGACAAAACCGTTAGTTCCATCCAAGTTAGAAAGGTCAAATTCTGGGTTAAAGCCTTCTGAGTGTCCAAATATTACATAGCTTTCACCCGCCTCATTTTGACCGTTAGGATCAGCCGTATATGCCCCAATTATTAAGTCATCAAAGCCATCACCATTGATATCTCCAGCAGAACTAACCGAAGCACCCAAACCATCACCTGCATCAATAGCATTGATGGCAAAACCATTGCTACCGTTTAGGGTCGATAGGTCAAATTCTGGGCTATAACCTCCTTCTTGACCAAAAATGACATAGCTTTGACCATCACCAATTGGAGGCCAAGGAAAGCCGAGAATATCTCCTGTCACACCTCCAATAATGAAGTCATCAATACCGTCTCCGTTAACATCTCCCGCTTCACTAACTGACCGACCTAAACCGTCTTCTGCTTCAAGACCATTGATGACAAAACCATTACTA
Source organism: Coleofasciculaceae cyanobacterium (assembly GCA_049683475.1). GTDB lineage: Bacteria > Cyanobacteriota > Cyanobacteriia > Cyanobacteriales > Coleofasciculaceae > JBAUJE01. The sequence goes on from JBAUJE010000072.1 coordinate 22,263, forward strand.
CCATCGAGAGTAGTTAAATCAAATACCGGATTGAAGTTACTAGTCTGTCCAAAGACTACGTAGACAGAACCTGCGTCATTTAAACCGTTGGGGTTAGCGCCTGCTGCTCCGAAGGGTCTTGAGTCTGGTTCAGCTAACGCTTTAGGTATGTACAACTTGTGTTCAGCTAGTGTCCAGTTGCCAGAAAAGACAGTTAGGATAGGCGAAAACCTGTAATGGCGTTATGGCGAGAAAGTGGAACGTTCCCTAAAGTTATCTGCTCAAGGTAAACAAGAGGCGAACACAGCCCTAAAAAAATTTGACTCTAAGGCTAATTTGGCAGCACAGTTAGGGATATCCCGTACCACTGTGACTAACTTTTTTGCTGGTAGACCTGTCCGATGCGATCGCTTTCACCAGATTTGCAAGAAACTGAAACTAGAATGGCAAGAGATTGCTGATTTACCTCAGACAGAACAACGAGACAAAAGCATTGACATTGATTCCCTCGTCCAAGAGGTACGCCAGAAAATCAAACCCAGCATTCAGGAACAGTGCGGCAAAATGAAGGTGCTGGATATGAGTCAGCCTATCGGCTTGAAGGATATTTACACCAACGTCAATGAGAAGAGATTATCAAACCCTCGCCAATAACCTACCAATTCCCTTCATAACCCGCAGGACTTCATACAGTTCATTTTGAGGACGAGCAAAGGTAGAAAAATCAGTAGATAAATCATACAGAGCTACAGGCTCTTTAACCAACTTAATGAAAATAAAATTATCGCCATTAGTAACTAAATCAAAAGCTGGTTGCTCTGGATGAGAATTTGCCACCAGGTAAGCCAAAGCTTGAGGAATAGCATCCCAATAAGAAAAAGTAGTTCGTTTTGACTCAATAACAGTTACCCAAAACTGATTTTGCAAAACCAAAGTATCAACTCTACCTCTGTAGATTTCGTCCCGTTCCTCAACAGCAATTTCAATTGACTTTTCCGCACGCAGTTTAAAGGGTGGGTCGCAGAAACCTGCCAAATACAATAAAGGAGATACTAACAAAAGATTAACTGCCCCCTCCGCTACTGAACCGGAGATTCTTTGATAAAGAAAACTCTTTTTAATTCTATCTAGAGATTCTTTTTCATTTGAGGTAAGTTCAGGCAAACTCTCTGACCATTCTGGAAAAAAAAATTAGGGTCAGTCGTGCGGCTCAAATTAAATCGAGTTTCCGCTTCTTCAAGGGTTGTAATTGTCTCGGTGACGGCGAGGATAGTAGTCATACTTGCCTCAGAAATTTTAATTTCTTACTCTACTTTAAATGGGTTACTAATGACCACGTCTTCGTTCCAGGTGATAAAGATTATGTAGAAGTCTAAGGCATTCAGATGTAGGGGCAAAGCATTTGAGAGATAATTTATCGGCTCAATCCAAGGTATCTAATCCAAATGCTTCGCCCTTCGCCCTCTCCAAAGGTTTGAAAACTCTCAGAAATCTCCCCGTCTCCCCACCCTTTATTTAAGCCAAGGACGAGTCACCTGATCCAACCTCGCAGCATCCTCCTCCGACAACTCCCAACCCAAAGCACCAGCATTTTGCTTCGCTTGCTCAGCATTTTTCGCCCCAGGAATTGGGATAATTCCCCCTTGAGCAATTAACCAATTGAGGGAAACTTGAGCAGGTGTACGCTGGTATTTTTCCCCCAATTCCCGTAGCAGCCTCACCACAGGAGCAATTTTTTCCAGACCATTTTTACTAAAGCGAGGGTCAATACGCCGTGCGCCTGTTGGTTCAAGGTAATTCTCAACGGTATACTTACCTGTGAGTAAGCCTTGAGCTAGGGGAGAGTAGGCAAGAATTGTTACCCCTAGTTCCCGTGCTGCGTTCAAAACCCCATTGCTTTCAATATTGCGATGTAATAAAGAGTATTGCATCTGATTCACCGCTAAAGGCACCCCCCGCGCAGCTAGGTAACGATGAGCTTCCCGCATTTGCTCGGCTGAGTAATTACTCACACCTACAGCGCCAATTTTCCCCCGCTTCACTTCTTCTGCTAGGGCACTCATTAGGGTTTCTTGGCTCACTAGCAGACTATAGGGCCAATGCACTTGGTACAGTTCTACATGTTCTACCTGCAAACGTTTTAAACTTTCTGTTAGGGCATCAGAAACCGCTTGAGCGCCAAATCTCCAAGGCCAGGGAAAATATTTAGTAGCAATCTGCACTGGACGATTTTGCTGTTTCATAAACCGTCCTAATAGAGATTCGGACTCTCCTAAGCCGTACACTTCTGCTGTGTCAAAAAAGCTGATACCTGCGTCCAAGGTTGCCTCAAAGGCTGCTTGCACTTGGGGAACACCGAAGTCTTTACCGTAGTTCCAAAACAGGGTGTCACCCCATGACCAAGTGCCGATGCCTAAAGCTGTTAGGGTAGGACCGTTTTGACCTAAAGTGATGGTCTGCATGATTTCTGCCGCTCTCTTTACATTTATTCATATTTATCTAGTGTATCGTTAGGGAAATTTTGCTTGGGATGAATGGTATTGACTTAAGCGAAAAATAGTTGTTTGTAGTGAAAACCTTGACTTGGGGGACTAGCCCCCCAAACCCCCCAGTGGGGAGGTCGCAACGTCCCCACACCCCTGCCGCAAGGGTTACTTGGTTGGAATGAGTTTTTTTGACTTATTAACTGTCTATTTATTGGCTTTGGCAAAAATTCTAATCTTTAGACTTGTGGAGAAAGAGGATAAAATCTTAACCTGGCAAGCTTCGCCCTTAAAAAGTTATGGAAACGAGTGATCAAGAAAATTCCCCGTCTGTACAACCAGCAGATCGAAAGCCTCCGGCTAAGATTAATCTCCTAACCATGTTCCGGCTTGGTCTATTCCAAATGGGGTTAGGTATTATGTCTCTCCTCACCCTGGGAGTACTCAACCGGATCATGATTGATGAGCTGACGGTACTGCCATTTATTGCTGCTGGTGCGATCGCTATGTACCAGTTTGTCAGTCCGGCGCGTGTTTGGTTTGGTCAGCTATCTGATGCTAAGACTATTTTTGGTTATCACCGCACTGGTTTTGTCTGGATTGGTGCAGCATTATTTACTACTCTTTCTTTTGTTGCCTTACAAGTGGTTTGGCAATTGGGTATTAGTTTACAAGCTACTGGCTGGGGTATTGTTACCTACAGTTGGGCAGGATTATTAGCCTTAGTTTTTGCTCTCTATGGTTTGGCTTTGAGTGCTAGTTCTACGCCCTTTGCTGCCATGTTAGTGGATGTTTCTGATGAGGACAATCGTTCTCAATTAATTGGTATTGTTTGGTCAATGCTGATGGTAGGTATTGTTATTGGGGCAATTATTGCTTCCAAGTTATTAGAAACACCGGAAATTTGTGGGGCGGATATTTTGTCTTATTCTCCTACCCAGACAGCAAAAGTGGCAAATATAGCTTCTTTGCAAGCCACAATTAATCCGGTGTTTTTAATTATGCCTGCTACTGTATTTAGCTTATGTTTAATAGGAACGGTAGGGGTTGAAAAAAAATATTCCCGCTTTAGCTCTCGGTCTACCTTAGTAGAGAGAGAAGACCAAATTACTCTTGGCAGAGCCTTAAAAGTTTTAACTGCCAACCGTCAAACAGGTATATTTTTTACTTTTTTGCTGGTATTAACTATTAGCTTATTTATGCAAGATACTGTCCTCGAGCCCTATGGCGGGGAAGTATTTGGCATGTGTATCTCAGAAACTACTAGGTTAAATGCCTTTTTTGGTATGGGTACTCTTATCAGCCTTAGCTTAACGAGTTTTTTGATTTTGCCTCGTTTAGGTAAGAAAAAAACTACCAGATATGGTTGTATCGCAGCATCAGTATGTTTTGGTTTAATTATCCTGGCAGGATTTAGCCGCAATACAGGTTTATTGCAAGCTAGTTTATTCTTTCTCGGTCTAGCCTCCGGAGTTCTTACCGCAGGTGGGACTAGTTTAATGTTGGATTTGACAGCAGCAGAAACGGCAGGTACTTTTATTGGTGCTTGGGGATTAGCTCAAGCGATGGCAAGAGGCTTAGCTACTTTACTGGGTGGAGTAGTTTTAAATTTAGGCAAACTACTATTTACAGCACCAGTGTTCGCCTATGGCTTGGTATTTGCTCTGCAAGCAGTAGGAATGATTCTGGCTATTTGGTTTTTGAGGCGTGTCAATATTAGTGAATTTCGCGCTAATGCTAAGCAATCTCTAACTGCTGTTATGGAAAGTGATTTAGATTAAATAATCTACCAAGGGGTATGATGAATAGTTTTTGGACAGAAATTCTCTCCTTTTCCCAGGAGATAACTAATCATGTTGGTAAACAATTACTAATTGACTTCGGTCAAGTGCAAGCATCTCATAAAGCAGATGGTTCTTTAGTGACCAAAGCCGATAAATGGGCAGATAAAGAAATAATCGAGGCGATCGCATCTCGTTTTCCTGACCATGGTATTTTATCTGAAGAAGGAGAGCATAGCTTCCCTGATAATGAATGGTGCTGGATTATTGACCCTTTAGATGGCACCACTAACTTTACTAGGGGAATTCCTATCTGGGGAGTCTCCCTGGGATTACTTTATCAAGGTACTCCTATCTTTGGTTATGTTCATTTTCCCCCTATTAGCCAATCCTTTCATGGCTTTTTGCCGGGAAATTCAGGAATTAAAGATATAGAGAAAGGTGCATTTCTCAACGGGAAACCGATTCATAGCAGCACCGAGTCTCCTAGCAGTCATCACTTTTTTAATCTTTGCTCACGTAGTACTTCAGTCCTCAAGCAAGATTTTCCCTGCAAAATTCGCATGCTGGGTGTTGCTAGTTATAATTTCCTCACCGTTGCTTCTGGTGCTGTTCTAGGAGGTGTAGAAGCAACACCAAAAATTTGGGACATTGCTGGAGCAGGGCCAATTGTTCAAGCTGCTGGTGCTGTTTGGCTACCCCTAGAATCTGAGTCAATTTTTCCCCTGCAAGTTGGTCAAGATTATGGTTCTAGGCCATTTCCTACGTTAGTTGCTTCTAGTTCTGAATTAATCCCAGTTTTTAAAGATTCACTAGCACTGGCTAATTGAGGTGTTTATCAATTATTAGTTGTAAAATTTCGTCTGGGTACAAGATTTGCATGAAAAATTCCGTTTACCTGTCTATCCCATTGCCCTCTTTACTTTTGATGAGACTTTTGATGAGCCTTTTCTTGAACAGGAGAATAGACCTCTTGCAAAAGTCGATTTTTAGCTGTAGGGGCGTAGCATTTGCGCCCGGATTTATCGGTGAAATCAAGGTTTTTATCCGCAAATGCTACGCCCTTTTAGGATTTATGCAAGAGGTCTAATACTTATGTAGTTAGTTTTCCTGATCGCCAAGTATTAGAGTTTAGTTTTGTTAGTATTCAACTGAATAGACTCAACTGGCGAGACTTTCTTGAGTACGAGAATCCTGTGGCATCAGCTCTGATGGCTAAAATGAGGATGGCCCCATCGGAACGCGCCCAGGTTAAAGCCGAGTGTTTACGATTGCTTGCTACCCTTGAGTTGAACCGAGAAAAAATGGAGTTAATCTCTGGTTTTATCGGCACCTATTTACGTTTGAATGAAGTAGAAGAGGTAGAGTTTCAGCAAGCAGTTGAACGAATGGATTTAGGAACAAAGGAGCGTGTTATGGAGTTTGCTACCGATTGGCAAGAAAAAGGACGTGAACTGGGTAGACAAGAAGGATTGCAAGAAGGTCTTATTGCAAAAGGGCAAGAAGATATTCTGCGTATCCTTGAGGTTCGGTTTGAAGATATTCCACCAGAATTAAGGGAGTTAATTGGCAAAATAGACGACCTTGAGGTGTTAGGAAATCTTCTGGTTCAGGCGGTAACGACCCAATCGGTGGAGATATTTGAATCTGTTGCTAGTCAATATATTACTGAGGAGAGTTTGGAATCAGAGGAAACAAAACAGAGTCCTGAGAATGATGAGTCAGACTGAAATATCCTGAAGAGAGGAATCAGCAGGATGACACGACCAAGGCTTCTCTTAAGAAGCATCTGAAAAGCTGTTCTCAGCAAGGAATAGTTAATGAAGGATTATTTTGTGAGTGTGCGGTTTAAGCATCTTGGTCTTTTTGCGGTGGTGCTGCTCCTATCGTTGACTCCTCTTTTACAATTGCCAGGAACCAGTTGGAAAATATCGAGGGTTCTGGCACAGGAATCAACAACTCAAGACCGCAAAGTTGAAGCTGAGAGACTATATCGAGAAGGTATTGAGCAGTTCAATAGAGGTCAATTTCGAGAAGCCTTGCAGATATTCCAGGAAGCTTTGGTGATTGTTAGGAAAATTGGAGAGCTTCAAGATGAAGGAAAGATTCTCAATAATCTTGGTGTCATTTATCGGAGACTAGGGGAGTATTCTGAGGCGCTAACTGCTTACCAGTCTGCACTAGTAATTTACAGAAAACTTGGTAATCGCCTTGATGAAGGAGTTACTCTCAGTAACATTGGTCTAATTTACGAGCGACTCGGACAATACTATCAGGCACTAACTTACTATCAGCAAGCACTAGCAATTCATGAAAAATTCAATAACCGCTCTGCTGAGGGAGTTACTCTCAGGAATATTGGTACTGTTTATTATCGGTTAGGTCAACATGATAAAGCATTAGAATTTTACAAACAAGCTTCTGATATTTGTATAAACTTTGGTGATTGTAATGCTTCTGCTCAAGGGTCTGTTCTCATCAATACCCTCGGACAGAAAATTGAGGAATGTCAAAAAACGCAATGCCAAGAAAAAAGCCAACTTTTAGACCAGCGTGAGGTTATTGCAGCAGAATTTGAAGAAAATGTGCGATCGCTTGAACAGGAAATTCGTTCTCGTCGTGCCAATGACCCAGCTTTCCTTAACCCTAGCAGCATTGGAGGTAGTGCCGAAGAAATTGTCTCGGCTCAACCGGGAACAGTTCTGATTTATCCTTTAGTCTTAGAAGATAAACTCTGGATTTTGTGGGCATCTCAAGGTGGTATTACTAAAAGTATTGAAGTCCCTCAAGTTGGACTCAAACAACTGAGCGAAACTGTGGTAAAGTTCCGCCAACTTCTGCAAAACCCTGGCTCAAATATTAACGAACTCCAAGCAACAGGGAAGCAACTACATGACTGGTTAATTCCTGAATCTCTACAAAAGGAACTCAAGGACAACCAAATTCAAAATTTAGTTTTCTCCCTCGACCACGTTACTCGTTATATTCCCCTGAGTACTGTCTTCGATGGAGAAAAATACCTAATTGAAAACTATAATATCTCAACTATTATCTCAGCAGGTTTAACTCGGATGGGTGAACGCTTGCCACCGGGAATTGAAAACACCTCAGTTTTGGCATTAGGACTATCTGAAGCTAAGTATGGTTTTAATCCTTTACCTAATGTACCAGCAGAAATAGATGCCATTGTCCGCCAATCGGCTACTGATTCTTTAGGTATTTATCCAGGTTTAGAATTACTCAATAATGACTTTAATCGTCAAACTTTACGAGATAATTTAGCAAGTCATCTAATTCTTCATATCGCTACTCATGGAGAATTTGTTCCAGGTAGTAATTATGATTCATATTTGTTACTCGGTGATGGAGAAAAGCTACCCATTGCCGATATTCAGAATTTTAGGGATTTAGGCAGAGTCCATTTAGTGGTACTTTCTGCCTGTGAAACAGCGTTAGGAGAAACAGGACAAGATGGTACGGAAATTGCCGGACTTAGTTACTATTTTCTGGATAGGGGTGCTAAGGCAGTGATGGCTTCTTTGTGGCAAGTTAATGATGAAAGTACTCGCTTATTAATGGAAAAATTTTATCACTACTTAGCGACAAGTACTACAGATTCACCTATGAGCAAAACCCAAGCATTGCGCCAAGCACAACTGAGTATGCTACGTGGTGAGATTATAGAGACAGAAAATACTGAAGTCCGAGCAATTCCTAAATTAAGACCTGGTCATAACTCATCAATTAGTATGGCTACCTCTGGTTTTTCTCATCCTTATTACTGGGCTCCATTTATTTTAATTGGTAATGGTTTGTAGTCAGAATAGGGGTTAAACCCCTCAACCTGCCACTACCTGACGTAGAAAAGTTTTAGCTATTTTCTCTGAAACCTTTGCCCTCAGTTGCTTTGCTGAAATTTACTAAAAACTGCTTGCCAGTCGCCACAATTTTTGCCACAGCTGCAAAGCTTAAATCTTAATAGTCCTAAAATCCTTGTAAACTAAGGGTTCTGCTTCGTCATTAGGAAACTTTCTTTGAGCAAGTAATTATTGCGAAATTACCAACCTGCCCTTCGATAGAATACAACAGGGAAAAGCTATACATCATCTTTCTCTACCACTAGCTAACACGCACTCCTATGAATAATCATTTTCAATTCGAGTCTGATTTTGTTGAGTCTTTGCGCTGCATTCCTATGCAGGTACGCCTTAAGCTAGATACCTGTGGCATTAAACTTAAGTTGCATCAATGGCACAAGTTTAATAACCAAGAACGTCAAGCACTCGTCGCCATGCCTTGCATCACAGAAAGGCAAATTCAAGCCTACCGAGATTTTTTGTCTAATTTAGTGGCAGCACGCACAGGGGAGGTTGCCAAAGACTTACCTGTGGAAACTCACCCAGCTTGGATGTCAACTGAGATGATTCCTGATAGTGTTCAAATCAAAGCCAGGGAAGTAGGAGAAGCTGTCTCACTAGAACAGTGGGCAAGTTTAGAACCTCTCCAACGGTTTGCCCTAATTAAACTGAGTCGTTCTAATCATGAAAACACAAACTTCCTGCCAGCAATGCGGGAATTTGGCTTAGTTAAGACTAATTCTCCAGTCAGCTAACCTTTCTGGCGCTTGACAAATTCAATTACTTCTGCAAGACCTTCTTGAGTTTTCAAGTTGGTAAAAACAAAAGGTTTCTCACCTCGCATCTTTTTGGCATCTCTTTCCATCACAGCCAAATCAGCTCCTACGAGGGGTGCCAAATCGATTTTATTAATTACCAAGAGGTCAGATTTAGTAATGCCGGGGCCACCTTTGCGGGGAATCTTATCACCTGCGGCTACGTCAATTACATAAATAGTTAAATCTACTAATTCTGGGCTAAAGGTTGCTGCTAAATTATCACCACCACTTTCTAAGAAAACTAAGTCTAAATCATTAAATTTTTCTTCTAGTTGTTCAATTGCTCTCAGGTTAATTGAGGCATCTTCCCGAATGGCGGTATGGGGACAACCTCCCGTTTCTACACCCAGGATGCGATCGCTTTCTAAAGCCTGGGAACGTACTAAAAACTGAGCATCTTCTTGAGTGTAAATGTCATTGGTGACTACGGCAATACCTAGAGAGGCACGCATTGCCTTACACAAAGCATCCAAAAGAGCTGTTTTCCCAGAACCAACAGGTCCAGCAATACCAACACGAAAAGCACTCATAAATTAGCTCCGATATCAAGGTCAATCAGGGTAGACTTTCCCTCTGTCGTAGAGACAAACAAAGGCGCTACCCTGGCTGGGTTCTTGGTGCCAGCCAGCCCAAACTTCTAACATAAAGGTAGAGCCAAAGCTTTGGAATAGAGTTTGGTCAACTCCTCTTAGAATATAGAGAGAACGGTAATCGTCGTTCCTAACGCCAATGGTTTTAAGTACCGATTTAATTGGTTGATTGCTTGTGACCAATTGCCAGCCTTCTTCTCTAAAATTGGCTTGATCTAGCTTCTTCATTTTGCCAGTCTTAGGTATTGGTATCATATAACTATCATTCCCAGGTTCTGGGATGTTTTAAAAAAGGCGATTGCTATAAGGTTTTACAGACAGTAGGGGGATCGCTTGTTTCTGACAATAATATTAAAAGCTACTAGCGTAGCTCTTGTCAATTATTAGTATGGGGTTAATTAGGTTACGAGTCCGAGAACTAGCTTCTGAGAAGGGTTGGACACTCAAAGAAGTGTCTAGCAGATCGGGAATTCCTTACAGTACTGTCAAAAACTATGCTCAAGTTCCTAGTCTAACTACTGTAGACTATACAGCTTTACGGAAATTAGCTCGTATCTTTGATGTGATGATTGAAGATGTGGTGGAGGTTTTAGAGGAGTAGACTACAATCATCAACAAATTTTACTGTTTCGACCACATCTTTTGACTCAACCATAGTCATTTCATCAGTTTTGACGGTTAACCATATTATTCTTTCACGAAAGTGATCGAAGATCGATAGAGATATATTTCGGTTGAGCCTTTACCCTTTCTATCCAAGCCTGTATCGCGGGAAATCTTGTTAACTCAAATCCTCCTTCATCTGCTACATGGGTATAGGCAAATAAACTAATATCAGCAATTGTGTAGCGTTCTCCTACAAAAAAGCGGTGGTTGCTTAAATGCTCTTCCATCACCGCTAGTGCCCCGTAGCCAAGTTCGCGTTTTTGCTTAAGTGCATCTTGATACTCATTTTCTTTACCTAGTATAGAAATCCAAAATCGAGAAGTAGCAATATTAGGTTCATGGCTATACTGTTCAAAGAACAACCACTGCATTACTTTTGCTTGTTCCCAAGAATTATTAGGGAAAAATTCTGTTTCTTTACTTAGATAAAATAGAATAGCGTTAGATTCAGGTAAAAATTGACCTTCTTCGGTTTCTAAAACAGGAATGCGACCATTATAATTTTTGCTTAGAAATTCTGCTGTTCTGCTTTCTCCTTTTAAAATATTAATCTCTATTATTTCAAAAGGTATATTTAGTTGTGTCAACAACAGACGAACTTTATAGCTATTACCAGAGGGCAAAAAATCATAGAGTCTAAGCATGATTTTATCAGCTAAAATAATGACTTACTATCTAGGAACTGCAACCTGCTTGAGTAACGAAGAAATTACAGCATCAACCTGTAAACCATCAAGTTGTGTCTCTGGTTTCAGGATCAGCCGATGGCGCAACAAAGGTTCCGCTATTGCCTTGACATCATCAGGAGTAACATAATTACGTCCTGAGAGCCAAGCTTGGGCTTTACTGGTTTGTAACCATGCTACAGCCGATCTAGGTGAGGCACCTAAAGCTAAATCAGGATGTTGCCTAGTATGTTGCACTAAAGATAGTAAATAATCCAAGATATTTTCTTCTACTTGGACTGCTTGAACTGCTTGACGAGCACTAATTATCTGCTCTACTTTAGCTATAGGTTTGAGACGTTCTAAGTCGGGCCGTCTGGCACGAAAACCTCTTTGAGAATTTAGCAACATTTGCTTTTCTGAGGCTGAATCTGGGTAGTCCACTACTAACTTAAATAAAAATCGGTCTAATTGAGCTTCTGGTAGAGGGTAAGTACCTTCAAACTCTAGGGAATTTTGAGTAGCAATTACCCAAAATAGAGTAGGTAAGGGTAAGCTTTCCCCATCTAGAGTAACCTGCTGTTCTTCCATGGCTTCTAGCAGTGCCGCTTGAGTTTTGGGAGGGGTGCGATTAATTTCATCTGCCAGCAAAATCTCTGTAAATACTGGCCCTTTTTTTAGGGTGAAGCTGCGAGTATTTAAGTCAAAGATATTTGTACCTAAAATAT
>JBAUJE010000073.1:0-37573 GCA_049683475.1 Coleofasciculaceae cyanobacterium
GAAGATGTTATCTTTCCCCCTAGCGATTTATACAGCGACGAACCTCCCTTGGAAACTTACCTCCATTTGCAGCAAATGCTGCTGCTGATTAAATGCCTAAATTGGTGGTGGCGAGACAGAAAAGACTTCTTTTGTGCGGGTAATCTCACCATCTACTACAGTCCCCACCAACGCAAATCAGAAGACTTCCGAGGGCCAGACTTTTTTGTGGTGCTAGGAACAGAACAAAAACCTCGTAAAAGTTGGGTAGTTTGGGAGGAAAATGGAAAATATCCCAATCTAATTATTGAAATCCTCTCTAAAACCACAGCAGCCACTGACAAAGATGACAAGAAACAAATTTATCAAGATACATTTCGCACCCCTGATTACTTTTGGTTTGACCCCTACAGTTTAGAATTCGCTGGATTTCATTTAGTAGATGGCAAATACCAACCTCTAGAAGCTAACGAACAAGGACAGTTGTGGAGTCAACAGTTAGGTTTATATTTGGGAATTCATCAAGAACAACTGCGTTTTTTTACCTCAGAAGGACAGCTAGTTCCCACACCAGAAGAAGTGGCAGAATTAGAGCGTCAGCAAAAAGAATTAGCTCTCGAACGAGCAGAAAGATTAGCAGCTAAACTGCGGGAATTAAATATTGATCCAGATACAATTTAGTTTACATCTACTGCTAATACTTACCTTTAATACCAGCTAAGTTATTAAGAATTTGCGTAGCATCTCCCTAGGAAATAGCTCAGTACTGAAACTGATTTCTATTTGTACAGAAAAGATTAACTCTAAATTGTAAGTAATTGTTAGGGCATTGTATTTGGTCTGAGAGGAAATAGGCTTCGCTTAAGGTTGTCGCAGCTTAAAGTCAATAGAAAAATGCCCTAACAAGTTTGGTGATTATTGTAGAATTAGCCTGATAAAACTAAACTAGCGTATACACCTTAGCTTCCCAGGCAAAAATTGGCTCTCGACCTGCTTGATCTTCTCGAACTGCTCGATTTTTCGTCACCTCCCACCATTGCTTATTCGCTGCTTTTTTTGGCCAGTGGGGTACGAGGTACTCTCCATCTTCAGGAGAACTATAGTCAGAGAAATTTGCCACAACTATTACTAAATCTTCTCCCTTACCTCGCTTCCAAACAACCACCCGCTTTCCTTCATCAAAGTCAGCATGGATAAAGTCAGCGTCATTAACTGCTAAGGCTTTAGCTGTTGTCCGTAGGCGTACCAACCTAGCTACGTATTTGAATATCTCTTTACGCCACCCATCATTTAAGCGCTCGTAGTTAACAGGGTCAACTTGTTTGTCTTGGGCTTCCTCTGGTGAGAGATCATGTTTATCTGCAAATTCTTCACCGGCAAATATCATGGGAATACCCACCGCAGTTAGCAAACAAACAAATGCCAGTTTAATGTATTTTTCCTTTTCAGCAATACCTTGGTTTTCTAGATAATTGTAAAGGCGTTCGTTACCTAAACCTTCAACATCATGACTGGTGATATAGTTAATTACCTGAGTAGCATCGGTGAAGCCTAAAAAACGACAGTCAATTAGTTTACGAACGCTCCATTCAAAACTAGAATCTTCCTCGGCATTTTTGCCTAAGATAACTTGGCGTAGAATGTGCTTAAACCTTTCGTTCCACAAACAATCTATTTCATTTTGATGAACTAAGGCAACAGGAACACTCAATTCTTCCCCGACTACCAAAAAGTTGTCATTTGTACCACCTCGCTTTTGCCAAAGCAATCGCGCATAATCTTTGCATTCTTTGACAAATTCCTCACTGCCTATATTATTGATACTATCAAGGCGTAGACCATCAACTCGGTAGTAGTTAATCCAATGGTCAAGGTGAGCTTTCAGGTACTCACGAGCTGGAACAAACCAGGTTTTTTCTCCTGTAGTTGGTTGATAACCTTCCACCCAGTAATTATGCTTAAACAAGTCTCCGCCAAAAGCTTGCCGCTCTTTTTGTTCCGGGTCCCCACTATTCCATTGAACGTGAAAATCAAGAAAGTTAATGTTGCGGTAAGGAGTATTACGGGAAAAAGCCATTACAGCATCGTAGAAAAAGCGTAACTTTTGGTGATGACAGGTCTTAATTAAGTTCACTAAATCTGTAGAAGCAGTTGGTGCAGATTCAGCATTGGGCTGTCCCAGGTGGAAATCTGCGGCAAAAAAGTTAGCTGTACCATAGCCCCAGTAGTGGTTATCATCACTATCTGCTGGGGGTAGTAATTCCAAGGCATTGACACCTAACTCAACTAAGTGAGCATGACCCTTTTGTAAAGCCTGAACTTGGGAAAAACCTGGGGCAGTTTCTTCGGAGTCTATTAAAGAGAGCACATCACGAAAAGTGCCAATACCAACTTCCTTGTTGCCCTCGGAACCAATGCGAGTCCAGCGTGTGGGTAACTCGTAAATCACTAACTGGTTATTGGAAGGCAATTTCTCGATAGGTGCATCCCCTTCCCAGTTGGCGGTTTGTCCTTCCGGATCACAGGGACGCAGCTGACCATTTTGGTAGAGAACTACACTAGCCGGATCTCCGTCTCCCTCCTGTCTTGAGAGGGATGGGGCTAAGAAGCGACGATCCACCGTCCAAGCGGTAGGATCGGTGCAGTAAATAATCTGGTCATTATTGTTGTAAACGTTGATGTCACGTACCTTAAACCAGTAAAAGTAGACCTGTCCCTCAGTTAAATCGCAGTCTTTAGCCGAAACTTCCCATAACTCTGGAAACTGGGCTGATTGTTTAAGTTCAATTTCTCGAAAGTTTTCAAGGGGTTTTGAGTTTTCAGCTTCGATAGTACCAATGAAGAGGGTTGGAGTCGGTTCTGTGGCTCCCGGACGCCACAAAACAAAATTAGTTTGTTTGCGTCTGAGCAAATCAGCCAGCATATATTCAGCCTCGTAGGAAAATCAATTAAATATCCTATAACCTAGCAAAAAAATTAATTGGACTGTTTGAGGGACAAGGGGGGGGCAGGGAGCAGGAAAGAGGTTTTGTCGAATTAACAATTCTCAATTTTCCTTTTTCCATTCTCAATTTTTATTTAACTGCAACTTTAAAGGCTTTATCAACAGACATACCCTGATTATTAGTCCGACGCAGCTTAATATTGTAAGTGCTATCAACTGCTGTATCTGGTAAAGCCTGGTTTAAAAGCAGCAGTTTATTGCCATTAAGTACAAAAAGTCCTCCTGCATCGTCAACTAGTGAGTAAATATAGGTTTCTCCCGTATTCTGGTCAGTGGTTGGTAGGGTTCCCACCAGAGTAGTTGGGGAGTGGTTATCTTCTTGGGAGTTAGTCTGGGGAGAGGTTTTGTCTTTTTGCTCAACGGAAGTTTTCTTACTTGTTTCTTGGGAGTTAGTTTGAGGGGAAGTTTTATCTTCTTGCTCAACTGAGACTTTCTTGCTGGTTTGCTCTGGAGTAGATTGGTTAGTGGCAGGAGGTGAGTTATAAGATAAGTCCTCAATTGGTTCTAAGAGGTCGCTGACAGCCCAAGTTGGTAGCAACAAGCGAGGTGTAGAGTCTAAAGGAAGAGCAGGTAATGCCTCTTCTTCAAAGATGTAGTGCCAAATATTAGTACTGTCGATTAGTGAGCTGGCTTGTTCTGACTGGGTTTTGAGCCTTTCACTCATATAAATCTTACCCTTTTGATCACAAACAAGGGCATAACAATTTAAAGTATTGTTGCTGTTGGGTGAAGGGGAGAGATGGGGCGATAGGGAAGCAGAAGGAGATGAAGAGAAAAATGTACTTCCCGACTCCCGACTCCCGACTCCCAACTCCTTTAAATTTTGTCTGAGAATGTAAGTACTGTTGTCAGGTTTAGCAGCAAGCAGACAATAACGGCCTCTAGCTGGAGGAATATCTTTCTTCTCGACTGGGTTAGTTTGAACAATAGGTTGAGCTAAGTCTTCTCTCTCAACTGGCTTAGTTTGAGCTATGTCTGCAATCTCTACCTGGACAGGACTAACTAATTTATCTTCTTCATTACTAACTGAAGGCTTGTTTTCCTTAATACTGGGTAGCTGGTAACTTGAGGGTTTAAGCAGTACTATATAACCGCCCGTGACAAATATTGCCCAACCCCACAGCCAGAGATACTGAGGCTGAGTACCGACGAAGGCGAGGTTAGGTTGTTTTGGGCTTGTCTCTTGCTTTGGAACCACTGCAGGAGTTTGGTCAGATGGCTTAGAAGAGGCGTTTTTCTCAATTTCTGCTTCTTTACTCTTCTCTGTCAGTGCCGGTTTTGGAGATGGTTGAGGTAGCTTTGCCAAAGTCTGAGTACCAACGATACCGTCTACATTTAATCCTTGTGCTTGCTGGAATTTAGAGACAGCATTTCTAGTCAGTGGACCGTATACTCCATCTACTGCTCCATTGTAGTAACCTAACTGCTTGAGTTTTGTTTGCAGTCTCTTTACGACTTCACCTTGGCTACCTGAACGGAGGTGATGGGGTGATGGGGAAGATGAGGTAGCAGGGGAGGATTTTACTGAATCTTCCTTGTTTCCCCGTCTCCCCGTCTCCCCGTCTCCTTGTCCTCCCTCACTTACTCCCGACTCCCGACTCCCCAAATTAATTCTTTGGGAAATTTTTGTAGCAAAAGAGTTAGACTCCAAGGACGGGGGTAAGGCTTCTGGCGGACTAATGCATTGAGATGATGACTCTACCGACTGATTTTTGGGGTTTTGTCCCTGAGTATTTGTACAAGTATAGGTATCTTTTTGAGCAGGACTGGGAGCAGTATCTAAGCACTGAGTACAAGTTAGTAACAGCAAGGTAGAAAGATCAGACATCGGTGAAGGCAAATAGAGAAAGGTTGGGGAAGGGATACTTGCGTAGCTGGGAGAGGTATTACTTCCTTAACCCATTTCTATATACATGTCCTTCTTGGTGGGACAGGATTTTAATTTGTTGTGGTCATTGTCTTTAAATAAAGAAATGGGAAGGCGCGCTTCGCTTTTAAGGGGGGTTGGGGGGAACGATATTAACTTTATAGCTAGCGATGGATGAAATTAAGGCAAAAGTTGCCCTAATTTAGGGTAGGGTGAGCAAAGACCATAGAGTTTGAAAAGCTTATGCTATCGCTGGTTAACCTTGACTACCCTACAGTTATTAATCGAGATGCAAGATCTCACTCTAACCTGCTCTGGCTTCTCGGCATTTCTAGGAGCGAGTCAGAATTGGCGGTTCTGTTTGACCTTCCTTTACTCTCGGTCTTGTCAGCCTTCAGGAGTCACCATAAGAGATATTAACTAGCACATAGTCAATCGTTTTCCCAATTACTTGTGCTTTGAGTATTAGATCGGCTTTGATTTCCTCAGCCGCTTTGGCTACGACTGTCAGTCTCTCTGCTTCAGTTGTAGTTGAGTTGGTCTGGGATAGTTTGCCCAGAAACTGCTGTGTTTTGCTGCTACATCTGCAATTTTGTCTCTGTCCTAGGGGGTAGTTGTAATTAGTTTGTCAGTTTGCCAATGGCTAAGTAGTTGGAGCTAAATAAACTTTACTGTCTAAGGCAGATGAAAGGCTGTGCGGTTACCCAACACCTCACACCCTGTCTCAACCAACAAACTTTTATTCTTGTCCAGGTACTTAGATATCTAAGTCAATCAGCCATCAACTCAATCGCCCCTTTCAGTATTAACAGTCATAATCTATGAAGATTGCTCTCGTCCTTAGCATTTTAATCCTGGCTCTGATTTGCTTCATTGGTGAATGGTTGCCTGTCGAACTTACCGCAATTTCAGTAACCGTTCTCCTTATGCTCTTGGGATTAGTCACCCCAGAAGAGGGCATTTCTGGCTTTGGCAACTCTGCCACAATTACGGTAATGGCAATGTTTATTCTTAGCGCTGGTATTGCCCGCACGGGGGCGATTCAAGTGTTGAGAGATCTGCTACTGAGGTGGGGAGGAAAGAATATCACTCAGCAGATCCTGGTGATGGGCATCATGGCTGGTTCTATTACTGCCTTTATTAATAATACGGCTGTAGTTGCTATCTTTCTTCCCATAGTTGAAGAATGGTGCAAAAAGCAGAGTATCTCTGTCTCTAAACTCCTTATGCCTCTATCCTTTGCCACTATTTTGGGAGGCATGATTACAGTCATTGGCACCTCCACCAATATTCTCGCCAGTGGCTTGTCTAAACAGTTGGGCTACGGAGAATTTCACCTGTTCCAATTTACGACCATGGGATTGATAACATTTGCAATTGGATTGACCTATTTAGCATTTGTTGCTCCCAAGCTAGTACCAATTCGTAACGCACCTAGCCGTAACTTAGAAGACTACGCTCTGAAAGATTATGTTACTGAAGTGGTAGTAACTCCCCGTTCAAGTTTAATTGGAAAAACCCTACGCTCTACTCAACTTCAGCGTAGGTTTGACATAGATGTACTGGAGTTAATTCGCAATGACTGCCGTTTTCCCCAACCCCTAGCTGATAAAATCTTAGCCGCCGGCGATATCTTTATTGTGCGGGGTACTCGTGAAGATTTACTCAAAATCCGAGAGGAACAAGGTTTAGATATCTTACCCGAAGTTCTGTTTAAGGAAGAATCCCTGGAAACACAGTTGAGTTCGGGAGAAGAAAGTATTGCAGAAGTTTTGATTCTCTCCAATAGCTGCTTAGTGGGTTCAACCTTGAAAGATGGGCGATTTCGGCAACGGTATAATGCTACAGTCTTGGCAATTAAACGAGGACAAGAATTGATTCGAGAACGACTCGGTAAATTGCCCTTACACTTTGGTGATTTACTACTGGTTCAAGGGCCAAAGGAAAGTTTTTTAGGCTTGCAAACGACACCAGAGTTACTAGTCATTGAGCAGACAGATGGGGAAAACTTGCGCCATAACAAGGCTCCCACTGCTGTGACAATTGGTTTAGCAGTGGTGTTAGTTGCAGCGTTGGGGTTAGTGCCAATTTTGGTAAGTGCCTTAGCAGGTGTTGTTTTAATGGTAGTAACTGGCTGTCTAAAACCAGGGGAAATGTACGATGCTGTGCGCTGGGATGTGATTTTTCTCTTGGCAGGTTTGATTCCTCTGGGAGTGGCAATGGAAAAGTCTGGTGCCACCCATTGGTTAGCCGACAAATTCTTGGCTTTAGGCAGTGGTCTTTCCGGCTATTGGATTTTATTGTTTTTCTTCGTTGCCACTTCTTTATTAACAGAAATTCTCTCCAATAATGCCTCAGTGGTACTAATGATTCCTATTGCGGTTGAAGTCGCCAAAACACTTGGTTTAAATCCCCTGGCATTCATGTTTGCCGTTACTTTTGCCGCATCTAATAGTTTTATGACTCCCATTGGCTACCAGACAAACACAATGGTTTATGGCCCAGGAGGTTATAAGTTTATCGACTTTTTTAGAGTGGGGGCACCACTTAGTTTATTGATGGCAATTGTGATACCACCGTTGATTATTTTGCTGTACGGTTTGTAGAAATAATCTATTTAGGTTGCTGCTATACTATTCCCCTGTTCCCTTTCCCTTTCTCCACTTCTGCAAAAACTCTAATAGACATGCTGTTAGCGCCAACGTATAGTATGTGAGATGGGAAGACCTTCCTTTTAACTACGACAGCTAACCTGACACCCATGAGAGCAACCACCGACTTCCTCAGCCAACTCAACCCTTCTCAACGCCGTGCTGTTGAACATTATTGTGGGCCCTTGCTAGTCGTGGCGGGGGCAGGTTCTGGTAAAACAAGAGCCTTAACCTATCGTATTGCCAATTTAATTCTTCAGCACAAAGTCGATCCAGAAAATATCCTGGCGGTAACTTTTACGAACAAAGCCGCACGGGAAATGAAAGGACGCATTGAAAACATATTTGCTCAGCAGTTGGCGCAACAAAAACATCAGCAACGCCTAGAATTAATACCAGAAGATGAGCAGGTAAAGTTGCGATCGCGTGTCTACAAAACCATTACTAAGCCTTTGTGGATTGGCACTTTCCACAGTCTCTTTGCCCGAATTCTACGCTTTGATATTAATAAATATCAAGATGAGCAAGGACGGCAGTGGAGTCGCAATTTTTCTATCTTTGATGAATCCGATGCTCAGACTCTCGTCAAAAGTATTGTTACCAAACAATTAAACTTAGACGACAAAAAATTTGACCCTCGTTCCATGCGCTACGCCATCAGTAATGCTAAAAACCAGGGTTTATCTCCCCAAGACATAGAGAGAGAACAACCAACTTACCGAGGTAGAGTCCAAGCTCAAGTCTACAGTAGCTACCAAGAACAGTTGGCAAAAAATAATGCCCTGGACTTTGATGACCTAATTTTAGTGCCGGTTAAGCTATTTGAGCAAAATGAAACAGTTTTAGGTTATTGGCATCGGCAATTTCAGCATATTTTAGTGGATGAGTATCAAGATACTAACCGTATTCAATATGACCTGATTCGTCTTTTAACTACCAATGGAGAAACCAGGAAGAGGGAATGGAATTGGCAAAATCGCTCAGTTTTTGTGGTTGGTGATGCTGACCAATCTATCTATTCTTTCCGCATGGCTGACTTTACTATTTTATTAGGTTTTCAGCAGGACTTTGGGGATGGACTGCCCGACCAAGACACTCGTACCATGGTCAAGCTAGAGGAAAATTACCGTTCTAGGGAAAATATTCTGCAAGCAGCTAACCAACTAATTGAAAACAATACAGAACGCATTGATAAAGTTCTCAAAGCCACCAGAGGAGTTGGGGAAGAAATTTCTTGTTACCGAGCTGATGATGAATTATTAGAGGCTCAGTTTGTTGCTGCTCAGATGAGAAAACTGATACAAGAAAACCCTGAATTAAGTTGGGGAAGTTTTGCGATTCTTTACCGTACCAATGCCCAATCTCGCCCTTTTGAGGATGCACTGCGGGGTAAAATTCCTTACAACATTGTTGGTGGTCTTAAGTTCTATGACCGTAAGGAAATTAAAGATTCTTTAGCTTATCTACGACTACTGGCTAATCCAGCAGATACTATTAGTTTACTGAGGATAATTAACACACCACGGCGGGGTATTGGTCAAGCAACTATTGACCATTTAACCGTTGCGTCCCAAGAACTAGGTGTACCTCTTTGGGAAATCGTCAGTGATGAGACTTCAGTAAATACAATGGCTGGACGCTCAGCGAAAGCGGTGAATAAGTTTGCGAACCTAATTAAACAGTTCCAGGGGCAAACTGAAAATCTATCTACCGCCGAGATTGTCAAGTCAATTATGGAAGAGTCTGGCTATATTGATGACTTGAAAAATAAAGGTACGGAAGAAGCAGAGAACCGACTAGAAAACGTCTATGAACTTTATAATGCCGTTGTGCAGTTTCAGGAAGATAATGAAGACACTAGTTTAGAAGGTTTTTTAGCTAACGCCTCCCTAGCTTCTGATTTAGATAACCTAGAAGAAGGGCAAACAGCAGTATCTCTAATGACCTTGCACTCGGCAAAAGGATTAGAGTTTCCCGTCGTATTTTTGGTAGGTTTAGAACAAGGGCTATTTCCCCATAGCCGGACAATGCGTGACCCTGCTGCGTTAGAGGAAGAACGCCGCCTTTGCTACGTTGGCATTACCCGCGCTCAAGAACAACTGTTTCTTTCCCATGCACGAGAGCGTCGCCTTTATGGTAATCGTGAAGCAGCTGTACGTTCCCAATTTTTGGAGGAATTACCGTCAGAATTAATTAGCAGTCTTAATCAGATAAAAGTTAAAGGTAGAACTCCCAAAAAATCTATTCAAGAGCAATATTTAAACTACGCTAAAGGACAAAAATCTCCAGGGACAAACACAGAAACCTCAGCATGGCGAGTAGGTGAATTACTTATTCACGATACTTTTGGCACTGGTGAAGTTACCCATGTTTTTGGATCAGGCAACAAAATTAGCATTGCTGTCAAGTTTCCTGGTTTGGGTCAGAAAATTATTGACCCAAAACGAGCAAATTTGCAGAGGGTGCATTGAGGGAAGAAAGGTAGGAGGAGCAGGGCAAGCAGGGGAGGAATTTTCATTAATATTCTGTTATTCTGTCTCCTAACTCATTACCAATGGATAATTGATAATTAATTAGGTTTAAAGCCAAAGAAGAATGCCGCAATTAAGAATGCCGCAATGCCGCAATTGAATTCTAAATTCTAAATTCTAAATTCTAAATTCTAAATAGCTTCTCTCTCAGAACCCATATACATGGTAGATAGAGTCATGCTGAGAATTAACATTGTCAGTAGACAGACAATATAAGCTAATGACAAGTTATCCAAATGAGCTGCTTCAACTACCTTGGTGGGGTTCGGTTTAAATACTGCTGCGGCCATTCCTGTATAATGCATTGAAAGCACTGCCGCTCCCATAATAACAGCGTTGACTAGTTTGAGTAATTGGTCTTTGCCTTTGAGAGAGTTGCGAAACCTAATTGAGAGCTTTAAAGCTGCTAAGGAAACAAAAACGGCAATTACGACAGATAGTAAAAATAGATGAGGTCTATAACTAAGGTCAGCTGGCATTCTCATCGCTGCCATTCCCGTATAATGCATAATAGCAATGCCCATGCCCATAGAAAGACTGCCAAAGAAAATAGTCCGGGCAGTAGGCTGGGGACGACAAACAACAACAAGGGCTTGCCAAGCTGCTAAGATGGCGGCAATTAGGGAAAGTATTACAATCATTAAGTCATAGCCGATAAATATAGGAATGGAAAAGGCCAGCATAGCAATGAAATGCATTGACCAAATGCCTGTTCCCATCGCTATTGCTCCTCCTGTTAGCCAGAGTTGACGGTTAGAACCCTGTGAAGCAGTAACCCGGCTAGCAAGTTCAAGGGCTGTATAGGAAGCGACTACAGCAATTAAGGCAGATAAAACTACCAGCAAGGGATTATAAGTAACATTCATTTAATTTGAGGTCGAAGATATTAAACTTTTCTCCCAGATAAATCTAGTTGCTTGGTGATTTTAGATTCCAGATGAAACGGATGAAGGTAGAAGCAGTTTTTTCTATTCTAAAATCTAAAAAATGCAATACAAAACATGAAAATCAGGAGATTACTATATATCATATTTTATCTCATCTCAAGAATTTATCAAGTATGATTAGTGCATTTTAAATTGTTTATTTTCAAGTAAACAGAGAATAGACAATAGTTCAATAATTGATAGTTGATAATGAATAATTGACAATTACCTCTTCCTTGAAAGAAGAGGCTTTAAACCTGATTAATTATCAATTATCAATTGTCAATTATCCATTGGTAACGGTGACCCAAGACTTTTGCCTGGGAAAGCAGAAGTTACCCTATTTCTAATTGAGGACCACTATACTTTGAATCGGCCAACAGATGTTTGTAATTTTTCTGCTACCTCTACAGTTTCTCGCAAATTGCTACAAACTTGGTGAGATGCTTGAGAAGTGACTTGAGATGTGGTGGCAATTTCGGTCATTAATTCAGTCACCTCTTGAGAAGTTTTGGCTTGGGAAACAGTCTCGCTAGAAATTGATTGCACTAAGTCATCAATTTGACGAGAAACTTCAACAATTTTCTCTATACTCTGCTTAGCATCTATTACCAAGCGGCTTCCTTCTAGTACTTGAGTTCTACCTTCTTCCATAGCCTCAGCCACTTCCTGAGTACCTCGTTGAATAGTTTCAATTGCCTTTTCAATTTCATTAGTGGCATTAACTGATTGAGTTGCCAATTCACCAATTTGGGCAGCAATTACTCGGAAACCTTCACCTTCTTCTCCGGCGCGGTTAGCTTCAATACCAGCGTTGATAGATAATAAGTTGGTCTTGACAGAAACTTGCTGAACCAGGGAAACAACCCTAGCAATTTGTTGGGAAGATCTTCCCAACAGCTTAACTTTATCAGCAGTTTCTACCACCTTTTCACGCAAATTAACAATATTCTCCACCGTACCATCAATGGCCGTGCCGCCAACGATGGCTTCTGCTGAAGCACTACGAGCAATTTCTGCTGCTTGACGAGCACTTTCTGCCACCGATTGAATTGAGTAACCCATTGCCACAACTGAGTCTAAGCTACGATTAATCTCTTCAGTCTGCTGAAGTGCATAAGTTGAGAGTTGTTCCATAGATTGCTCATCACTTTGCAGGGAACTGTTAACCTGAGTAACTGCTTGTTTAACCTGCATGACAATCTCTCGCTGATTTTCAATAATTGAGTTGAAAAAGTCAGCAACAGTACCAATTTCAGTCTCTGTCACATCGGCTCGCACCGTTAAGTCACCCCTAGCAGATTCTTCAATTGCACTGAGCAGTTGCATTACTTGCTTCTGAAGTTCTTCTTTTTGCTGACGTTGTTCTATTGAGGCAAACTCAGCGGCTTGACGTGCTTGTTCTACTTCAGCTAGAGCTAATGCTTTCTGACGTTCTGATTCTGCTTCTTGGCGAGCTAGCTTTAATTGAGCAATCAAATTAGCTTGTTTGATGCCTAGACTAATTTGAGCAGCTAATTGTTTGACAAACATAACTTCCTCATGCTGCCAAAGGCGAAGTCCAGAACATTGGTGAACACACAAGAAAGCTACAGGTTCATCATCGAGTAAGATCGGTGCCACCATATTGGCTTTAACCTGAAGGCTTTCTAGTAACCTCAGTTGTTTGATCTCTAAGTCTGCTTCCTCAAGATTGTTGCTCACCCAGACTCGCCCATTTCGGTAAGAGGTAATATCTCCTTCCCACAAAGCTGTTTCAAAGTTAGTTTTACCTGTCGCTTTTAGCCAACCTGTTCCTAAGGCTTCTGTGGTGATTCCTCCTCTGTTTTTTCCAGGATTTAAGCGATAGATTACGACCCGATCTACTTGGAGAATCTTACGAAGTCCTTCTAGGGAAATGTTAAGAATAGCCTCAACTTTTAAAGATTGATAAACATGTGCGGTAAATTCAGCAAAGAATTGAGCACGTTCGGTTTCTTGCTGCTGGCGTAGGCTTTGTTGTGCCAACATTCTTTCACCAGAGACAATATTATCAGCCAAATAATTGAATGTCCCTGCTAGTTGTCCTACTTCATCTGTAGTAGTCACCTCAGCGCGGATTTGGCGATCGCCATTGGCAAATCTTTGGGTAGTTTGGTCTAGCCTTTTGATGGGAGCTGCAATTGAGCGTCCTAGCAAGATGGCTAAGAGTACATCTGCTGACAAGGCAAGGATCGATACAACCATTTGTAGGAGTAGGCTATTTCCTAACAAGGTATTTAGGGCTACCTCCGGAGTACCTCGCACGAGGACAGCTATCGGTTTACCAGAAAAGTCAGTTAACGCCTGAACCGCTACAGTGTAAGTCTGGTTTCCTATACTTTGTCTACTGGTAATTACTTCGCCTGGGTCTTCAAGGGCTTTTTTGAGTAGAGAAGTATCAGCTACAGGCACACTACTTTGCGCTTGCTCTAAGTCTTCCCCTTTACCTTGTTTTAAAGAGGTAGCTAAAGTTAATTCCCCCGTCGGTTGATAGCTGTAGATTGCGCTGTAACCTCCATCGAAGGCTTTGAGGGTTTTCTCGACAATCGGCTTTTTGCCATTGACAATATCCCCCGAAACTAAAACAGCAATTACGTCACCAGTTTGGGGAGAAGTTACAGGGGTTAAAGTATAACGAATTAGAGCATCTTGTTTAGCAAAACCTTCAGGTAGGGGTGGTGACTCTTTTCTCAATTCCTCCCAACTGACAATTTGGCTAACTTTAATCTGTTCTGAGGTCTGGAATACTTTAGTCACCAAATTATTGGGATCGAAAGTTTCTCCGATCCGATTAGTATTGGCATTAACAATAATTCGTTGATCTTTACCAACTAGAGTAGCGTACTCAATTTTGTCAGCTTCAATCTCATTCTTGAGAATCTGTTTAACTTGATTGGTGAGTGGTTCAGGTAAGGGTTTGTTAGAATTATGAGCATCTGCTGCGCTAATAATAGCCGGATTGTCTGATTGACCCCGGAAGCCAAACCCCATTTGGTCAATTTTAATGTTGTAGTTAATCTTGGTGACTGCTAACTCAGACTTGGCTTGCTGGCGTAATTGAGATCTCCCCCCCGCCACGATTAAGATAGCACTTACCCCTACTAGTCCAACTACAGAAATTACTTCAGAGGTAAATAAACCAGTAAGCTGTTTACTCTTGACTGGTAGATTATCAAACCATTGCAAAAAAGAAGTACGCTTTCTTCCTAAACCAGAGTGATTAGCATGAGGTGTTGAGCTAACTGCTGGTAATTTTATTTCCTTCATTTAGTCAGTTCCTGACAGTTACGAATTAATCAGTTTCCAAGATGTCTACAAAAAGTCCCAATTGCTCTAGGGTAAGAGTGATTTGTAGAGGTATTTTTCTGTTAAGTTATTAGACCTATAGAGGTGTTCGCGCTTTGTAGAGTACACCCAACTTGCGATCCTCTTCTCTCTATGTTCTTTCTTACAATTAGCAGCTTTGTACCTCATCCCAATTCAAACCGCTATATAAGGGCATATCAACAGACATCTCCACAATTGATCCACAGTGATAGAGTAAGAGAACAGGAAATTCTCAATAAAAAAGTCTTTAGTAAGTCAAATGGCAAAAAATATTGCATTCTAAAAGATAAGGAATAAGGATTTTTCTTAAATCCTTCCCTATCATCAGCGACCCTTCCCCATTTCTTGACTTGTCCTGTAGCTAATTTATTTTCTAGAACTCCCATAAGTTTTGACACCTCTCCCTAGGACTAGGAACAATTAGTCCCTAATCAACAACTTCCCTATCTCTATTACTGCAATTTGACTGATGAATCCGTAAGGAATACGTGAGATTTTTGTAAAAGTTTAGGTGAGCTAAGTTGCAGGCAGCAGGATAACTAGCTGAAGCTATTCTCCCACAGCAATTTTATTTAAGACCCAGAATAAATTACCTGATGCTGATAATACAAAACTCTGACGGCAGAACTGCACTCAATTCGTAAGCTTTACAGAGATGCCCTTAACCTAAAGATGGTCTATGCTATTAACTCTTGTCCAGGCTAACACATCTTATTAGAAAGTCAGCTATACCTTAGTCAGAGACTTTTCCTAACCAACATCGGCAAGCTAGAGCGGTAAAATTAAGTGTCTTGTCCCTTCTGCAATGGTTTTATGACTGGCATCTCTCCTACCCAAACACGACTCGAACGCCATAGACAGCAATTTCCTGCCTTAGCTAATAAAGCCTATTTTAACTACGGGGGTCAGGGTACGTTACCCCAAGCCTCCTTAGAAGCAATACAACAAGTCTATGAATATATTCAACAGCACGGCCCTTTTTCGAGCAGAGTCAATAGCTGGTTAGTAGAGGAAGCTACCTTAACTAGACTCGCGATCGCTTCAGAATTATCTGTGCCGGTTGAGACAATTACCCTTACTGAAAATGTCACTACAGGCTGCAATATTGCCATGTGGGGTATTGACTGGCAGGCTGGCGATCACTTGCTTTTAACCGATTGCGAACACCCCGGCATTGTTGCCACAGCTTTAGAAATTGAGCGTAGGTTTCAGGTAGAAGTATCTACCTGCCCAATTCTCTCTAGTCTGAATCAGGGAAATCCTGCATCTATAATTGTAGAGCATCTCAAGCCCCGTACTCGCTTGGTGGTACTTTCCCATCTGCTCTGGAATACTGGTCAAGTACTACCTGTCTCAGAAATAGTTGAGGCAATTCGTACCTATTCAAGTAATTCTGAGCAAATTCGAGTTTTAGTTGATGCAGCACAGTCAGCAGGTTCTCTGGCTCTAAATCTGAGCGAATTAGGAGCAGACTTCTATGCCTTTACAGGTCATAAGTGGTTTTGTGGCCCTGCTGGAGTTGGGGGACTCTACGTGCAACCAGAAGCTTTACCTAGTCTGAACCCAACTTTTGTGGGTTGGCGTGGTGTCAATCTTGATGAAGTCGGTAAACCCGTAGGTTGGAAAACTGATGGACGCAGATTTGAAATTGCCACTTCCGCTTACCCCCTCTACTCAGGACTACGTGCAGCGATCGCTACTCATCAGCAATGGGGAACACCAGAGGAACGTTACCAACAAATCTGTCAGTTGAGTGAGTACCTTTGGCAAAGGTTATCTGAGTTAGATAAAGTCCGTCCTCTCTCTACTTTACCTCCCCAAGCTGGTCTTGTTTCTTTTGTATTAACTAACGGAGAATCTCATCAGCAACTAGTTAGTTCTCTCGAACGTCAGGGTTTTATGCTGCGAACTATTTTGTACCCAAATTGTATTCGCGCCTGCGTTCACTACTTTACCAATAAAGCAGAGATTGACCAGTTGGTGGAAGTAATTCAAGGCTAAGAAGTTTGGGAGTCGGGAGTTGGGGAGACGGGGAGACGCGGGGATGGGGAGAATTAGAAAGATAGATATTAGGAACTCAGTTACCAAGTTGTGGCTAAAAGCGTTGATAGTTACTTGCTTTAAGTAAAACCACAAGTAAACTCTGAACCATTACCAATGAATATGCCGTCAATCGAAATAAACTCAACTGGCAATCAGAGCATATAATTTGAGAAAATTGAGAAGTTATCTTTAACTTATCGGGTTCCTAGTGAAAAAAAAGATAAAGCAGTACAGAATAGAGCAACTAACTTTTACCCTCTACTCCTTACCTAAGTGGTGATGAAAAAAGATCAATGGATAGTTTTAATCGTTGATGACTTTGCCGAGGATAGAGCTGTCTATTGCCGCTATCTCTCTCAAGATACTGAATATACCTATCAAATTATTGAGTCAGAATCTGGAGAAGAGGCTTTAAAGTTATGGTCTGAGACTAAGCCAGACATAATTATTTTGGACTTTTTGTTACCAGACATGGATGGTTTGGAGTTTATTGACCTATTGCAGCAGCTAAGGGAAATAGGCAAATCCCAAGTAATTATGCTTACGGGCCAAGGCAATGAAGCGATCGCGTTGCAGGCGATGAAAGGAAATGTCCAAGATTATTTAATTAAGGGAGAAATTACCCCAGAAAGCTTTCGGACAACTATTCATCAAGCTCTAGAATCGATTCAGAGGCAAAGTCAATCCCCGCAGGAAAAGACTGTTGTCATTGTCGATGACGATCTGGTTTTTTGCCAAGTCTACCGTACCTATTTACAACAGTCTCAAACCTACAAGTATAAAATTTGGGAATGTGAAACTGGCAGACAAGCCCTTACCCTTTGTCAAGAGATTAAGCCGGATGCTATTTTACTAGACTATGGGCTGCCGGATATTAATGGCTTGCAACTTCTCAAAGAGTTGAAAGCAAGCCTAGGTAATTTCCAAATACCTGCTGTAATGGTTACAGGATATGGTCATGAAACTCTGGTTGTGCAAGCACTCAAAGCTGGGGCACAAGACTATTTAGTTAAAGACACCCTGACACCCCATCTATTGCGTGATACTGTTAAAGAGGTAATCAGACAAACTAGCTTACAAAATCAGCTAGTCGAGAGTAAAGAAAGACAAAGGTTAATAACAGCGATTTCCCTACGAATTCGCCAATCCCTTGACTTACAAACTATTATTAATACGACAACTGAGGAAGTACGTTCTTTCCTCCACTGCGATCGAGTAATCGTGGTACGCGCCGAATCAGAAATGCAGGCTAAGATAGTAGCTGAGTCAGTAGGACAAAATTGGCAATCCTTGTTAGGTTGGAAACTAACAGACGCTTGTTGTTCAGAAGAAATAAAAGCACAGCTGTTTCAATCTCAACAAACAGTAATTAATAATATCTCTCAAGTTGAACTAAACAGTTGCTATTTTAAATTACTAGAGCAGTTCCAAATTAAAGCCGAGCTAGTTGTACCTATTTTAGTCAAACTAGATGGAGAACTTGTTTTAGAGACAAGGGAAGATTTTCATCGAGATGCTGTAAAAATTTTCTCCAAGTCCCCCAAGTCTTCCTTGTCCTCACAAGTCTCTAAAATATCTCCTGAAATTTGGGGATTATTGATTGCTCATCAATGTTCAGGGAAGCGCCAGTGGCAGAATAATGAAGAGGAATTTTTAGAACAATTAGCAGTGCAACTTGCTGTTGGTATTAAGCAGGCAGTCTTATTTAATCAGATTCAAAACCAGTCTCTTCAACTCCAGCAATTAAAAGAAGCTGCAGAAGCTGCCAACCACTCAAAAAGCCAATTTTTGGCAAACATGAGCCACGAATTGCGTACACCCCTCAACGCTATCCTTGGCTTTACTCAATTGATTAACCGTGACGCTTCTCTTAGCAGTGAACAGCAAAGACAGTTAGGTATTATCTTGAGTTCAGGGGAACACTTGTTGGCATTAATCAACAGTGTTCTAGAAATGTCTAAAATAGAGGCAGGTATAATTGACCTCAATGAAAGTAATTTTGACCTCTATGAGCTACTGGACAATTTGCAAGAGATGTTCCAGCTTCAAGCTTCCACTAAGTATTTACAACTAAACTTTGAAAGAACTTCCCAAGTTCCCCAGTACATCCAAACAGACCAAGGTAAACTACGTCAAATCCTGATTAATTTGTTGGTAAATGCCCTTAAGTTTACCAAGGAAGGACTTATTACTCTACAGGTGTCCGCAGGTACAGAACAAGATTCATTAGAAAAATACGGTAATCCCGTAAATTTACTCTTTTCTGTTAGTGATACAGGAATTGGTATTGAAGCAAAAGAACTAGATAAATTAGGTGAGGCTTTTGTCCGAATAACAACTAGCCAGAAATATCAAGAAGGAAGTGGTCTAGGTTTATCTATTAGCAAAAAATACGTAGAGTTAATGGGGGGAGAGCTGAAAGTAAATAGTATTATAGGTCAAGGAACAGTAGTTGATTTCAATATCTATGCTAGTTTGGCTAATACTAGGGATGTTAATATTAGCTCTTCTAGAAAAAAAGTAATTGGTTTAGCCCCCAATCAGTCCTCTTATCGAATCTTAGTTGTAGATGATAACTGGGAAAATCGCTATCTAATTATTAAATTACTCAAGCCTTTAGGATTTGAGGTAAAAGAAGCTAGTAATGGTCAAGAAGCAGTTGACCTTTGGCAGTCTTATTCACCCCATTTAATCCTGATGGATATGCGGATGCCTGTTAGGGATGGCTATGAGGCGACAAAACAGATTAAGTCATCCTTACAAGGGCAGTCTACCGTAATTATTGCCCTTACCGCTAGCGCCTTTGAGGAAAAACGAATTACTATTATCTCGGCAGGTTGTGACGATTTTATAGCTAAGCCTTTTCAAGAAACAGTACTATTAGAAAAAATAGCTCAGCATTTGGGGATACGCTACATTTATGAAGAAAAAAATCCCAATGTTCCAGAGCAAAGTTTGGACTTAGCCACCATCCTCAATCCTTCAGCCTTGCAAGGAATGCCTTCCCACTGGCTTTCTCAGTTAAGTCAAGCTACCCTGGAATGTGATATTGAGGAAACTTTTACTTTGATTGAACAAATTCCTGAATCTCGAAGGGATGTTAAGCTGGCATTGGTTAATTTAACCAAAAACTTTCAATTTGAAAAAATAACTAATTTAATTAAAACAATTACTGATGAGTAACAGTTCTTTGTCAAAAAAATCACCTAGTATACTAGTTGTTGATGATAAGGTGGAAAACCTTCGTCTTTTACAAAACCTTTTAAGTAGTGCAGGCTATAAGATAAGGATGGCTCCAAGTGGAGAGCTAGCTCTAAAGACTATAGAATATTCCCTACCTGATTTGATTTTATTAGATGTCAAAATGCCAGATATTAACGGTTATGAAGTCTGCTTGAAATTAAAATCTCAAGATAAAACTGCTAATATACCAGTCATTTTTATTAGCGCCTTTGATGAACAAATTGATAAAATCAAAGCTTTTAATGTGGGTGGATCTGACTATATTTGCAAGCCTTTTGAAATTCAAGAACTTTTAGTTAAAGTCAAAAATCAAATTACTATCTGTCAGCAAAAACAAAAAATAATTGAACTACAAAAGCAGATTATAGCATTATCTGGCGAAGTAGAAAGCTCTGAATTTTAAGAATTTGAGAGCGATGAGTGAGGACACAATAGACTGCTTCTCAATGTATTTTAACTTTGCTGTTTGTATCAATTATTGTTTAGTATCCTCTATTTCTTATTCTCTGTTCCCTCTAATACACAGTTTTTAATTAACAATCTTCCATTTTGATTTAAGATTTAAGTTGCATTATTGACTATAAATACTTATGATTGAGCTTGTCCTATTTCCCTAGCCAGAAACCTCAATAAATAACTATGCAAGTAGAGTTCCGCGAATTTAATCCTTTTGATCTATGGATTTGGCTAGAGTTCGATACCGTTCCTTCCCAAAGGGAAAAGGAATATGTTGAAGAACTGTTTAACTCGTGGTTTTTCTTGGGAAAGTTGGGTGGCTTTGACGCAGAAAACCTCCAAGTTCAAGAAATTGGGGTGGATTTGAGTTACTTGGAATATAGTCATCAAGTCGCTGATAAAAGCCTGATGGCACTCATGCACAATAAGGCTGATTTTGAATATTTAGGTACTTGGGGGCGCTGCTGGTTTGATTTAGGTACAAGTGATGCCCTTGCTCTTGATGTCTTAATTAACTCTATCAGACAACTTGCCAAAGAATATGTTGAGATTAAACGCTTAATTATCGGTGGTGAAAATGCAGATTGGCTAGTAGAAGATGATCATCGTTCTCATTTCTATGATACAGACAACAATAGAGATTTTGTTTAAGTAACATAGTGATACTGTTTTTTTAAGTAATAAAGCCTGTCATGGTAAGTTTTTCAGTAATTCATCACACATTACTAAGATTTACGAGAGAATGACGGTGATTTAGCAGAAGATGAGTGTCGCTGCAATAATCGAGTCTGTTGCCCAAAATCAAAATACGCCACCACCAGATGCCTTTGGGCAGCTTCCTTAGCCCTATAATCAGGAAAATACCAATAGGTAGCGATCGCAATGAGGCTACTAATAACGGATGGTTAGGCGGCAAGAATTCAGTAGCCACAACATAGGTCGTTCCCCAGGAAATAGGAGCCAATGCCGTTAACACGATATCAGACAAACTTGTAGTAAGTGCCTTCAAAGTGTTACCTCAGCACTAAATAAAAACATCATGGGGTACTTGCTCCATTGCAATTTACAGAGCTACCCTATCACCTTTAGATTGTCTTAATCTTTCACAAAGGTTCGATTTTTTGTCGATTCTTGCGGCTAAATTCTTCTTGATTTTGATACTGGGTCACGAGGCTGGTTCTCAAAGCTGCGCTTGGTAGGCTTTGGGGGTTATTCCCATATAACGGATTGACAGACATTGCAAAAATCTAGTTAATAAATTCTTGGTGTAGTGGCAAAAAGAAGACCTTGACCTAAAATATACAGCCGATGAGCATTAGGTGGTGAGAAACGCTATATTTGTCTCATTACTTTTTTAAATTAGTATAAAAATGTCTTCATCTAAGAAAATTCGCGTTATATCCTTGGGTTTAATTATAAACGGCGATCGCATCTTGCTCGGAGAAGGTTACGACTCTATAAAGCAAGAGAAATTTCATCGTGCTTTGGGGGGAGGAGTTGATTTTGGTGAAACTAGTTACGATGCCTTGAAAAGAGAGTTTCAAGAGGAAATCCAGGCAGAATTAATAAATATAAAATATTTAGGCTGCTTAGAGAACGTGTTTATTTGCGATGGAAAATCTGGTCACGAAATTATTCAACTTTACCAATGTGACTTCGCCGACTCCAAATTGTATCAACTTGATGCAATAGAAGTTACTGAGGGTAAGCATAAGAAACAAGCACTCTGGCTAGATATAAAACAATGTAAATCTGGAGAAATCAGAGTTGTACCAGAACAGTTTCTAGACTATTTGTAGCGGTTAACTGAGGGGAAGTGGTGAGAGATGAGGGAGTAGGGGAAGACGATTTGCAATTTTCTATTAACAATTTTTAATTACTCAATGAAGGTAAAAAATTAACAATCTCAGGAAAGGCAATAATTAACACCAGTACTAGTAATTGCAGCAAGATAAAAGGAATAGCCCCTCGGTAAATGTCGGTAGTTTTTACCTCTGGTGGTGCAACACCTCGTAAATAAAATAGAGCAAAGCCAAAAGGTGGTGTTAAAAAAGAGGTTTGAAGATTAGCACCTAAAATGACACCGTACCAAACTAAGTTAATTCCTAAAGATTCAGCGACGGGGGCAAACAGAGGTATAACAATAAAAGCAATCTCAAAAAAATCAATAAAGAAACCTAGTAGAAAGACAGTCAACATACTTACTATTAGGAAACCAATTTCCCCTCCCGGCAAGTTGGTGAGGACATCAAACATGAAGCGATCGCCATTGAGCCCTCTAAATACCAAACTAAAGGCAGTTGAACCTAGTAAAATAAACATCACCATACTGGTAATGCGTAGGGTAGCATCACAAACTCTTGCTAGAGATGCCCAACTCAACTGACGGTTAGCAGCAGCTAGAACCATTGCCCCTAGACAGCCTACAGCACCTGCTTCGGTAGGTGTGGCAATACCAAAAAAGATGCTACCCAGCACCAACAGAATTAATAATAGGGGTGGCAACATAGCTTGCAAGATGCGCTTTGCCAAAGCTACCCCACCAATTTCTCGTACCTCCCTAGGTAATGCAGGGGCTGCACTGGGTTTGAGCCATGCCACAATTAGTACATGAGCAGCAAAAGCGCCGGCCATTAACACGCCGGGAATTATTGAGCCGAGGAAGAGATCACCAACGGAAATACCTAACTGATCCCCTAAAACGACTAGTACCACGCTAGGAGGAATAATTTGCCCCAATGTCCCCGACGCAGCAATAACACCTGTAGCTAACTCTTTATTGTAGCCGTAGCGTAGCATCACTGGCAAAGAAATTAGCCCCATTGCCACTACTGTCGCAGCAACCACACCAGTGGAAGCCGCCAGCAAAGCGCCAACAATGACAACAGCTAAAGCCAACCCCCCCCGCAGTCTTCCAAACAAAATCCCCATCGTTTCTAGCAGCCGTTCAGCAACCCCAGACTTCTCCAGCATTGAACCCATAAAAATGAAATAAGGGATTGCCAACAGGGTGTAGTTGGACATAATGCTGAAAATCCGCGAGGGCATAGCTGATAAAAGTATGGGGTCAAACACCCTCAAGCTGATGCCAAAGATAGCAAAGACAATGGCAACTCCCCCCAAAGAGAAAGCCACAGGATAACCTAGTGAAAGTAATACTAGGGCACCTGCAAACATTACTGGCCCTAACCACTCATAAGCTAGAGTCATGGCGTTCCTCCTGTGGAGTTAGATTACCCGTAAAAATTGCCAAGTTTTTAATCCCCTCCGAAATACCCTGAAGAATTAGGAGTACAAAGCTGACAATAATTATTGATTTAATTGGGTAACGGGGCAAGCCTCCAGGATCGGGAGAAACTTCTAGGATCTTCCAGGAATTAAGAATAGTTCCCCAAGAAAAATAAATTACCATCAAGCAGAAGGGAATGAGGAACAAGAACGTCCCAATTAGGTTAGCTAAAGCTCGCCATTTATAATTCCAGTTTTTGAAGAAAACATCAACCCGAACATGTTCATCATGCCTAAGAGTGTAAGCAGCACCCAACAAAAAAACTAAGTCAAATAGATACCATTGAGTTTCAATAAAAGCATTGGAACTTAAGTTTTGACCAAGGTAACGCCCCAAGTAACGACCAACCACATTCCAGACACCAACGAATACCATAAACAGTACCAACCAGTAGGTTAGGCGACCTACCCACTCATTGAAAGTATCAATAATTCTCGATATAGATAGTAATTGCTGCAATGCTTACTACTCCCCGATCAGCTACCGTAGATGTTGTATTTTAACTTTACTGGTTTCTAAAGTAGAGCTAGAGGCAGACGCTCGCGGACTCGCTACCGCTTCGATATCTGCATCTACGAGGTTCGTTCCAAACCCCGGCAATTTCCTTTGCGCCGACAAAAGCTTGATATAAGAAAAATCAATGTACCTCACTGAAATAGGAATTGCTGTATCCATACTCTAGCTCAAGACAAAATGTCAATATCTTAAATCACAGCTTTTTTGTTACGAGGATGGTTAAGGAAGCTAATCAACCATTTGAAAAGCTACGTTTACCATAACTTCACATCAATAGAGGCGACGGTAAGATATGCTGTACCTATCAAAAAAAACTGTCCTGAGCCTTGCTATTATAGCTGTAGTAAAGGTGTAGAAATTAATCAAACCAGGAAGGTATTCACTGTGAAAAAAATAGCGACTTTTTTGGCGGTTTTGCTACCATTTGGAGTATTGACGACGGCTACCCCTGGATTAAGTGTTAACCAGGAAGAACATTTCAAAGAAATCAAGACAAACTTGGTAGAAGCACTAGGACCTCAAGTCGGTGAAGACTATTACTTGGTTTACCGAGCAATCGAGCGCATTGCCCGTGCCAATAGGTTGGATGAAAGACCTTGGCGATTTGTTGTACCTCAAACAAACAGCGTCAATGCAACGGCTTCAAATCTCAATCTTATTTCCTTTGAAACTGGTTTACTTCAGCAGCTATCAGGTGATGTAGCCGGGATGGCATGTGTGATTGGGCATGAAATGGCTCATCATACGAAAGACCATGGGCCTACCCGACAGGAGATAGCAACTAAAGTAGAAGTACTGCAAAGACAGGCTTTAGAAGAAGCAAAGGCTGAAATTGAATCGGCCGAACGAGCAGCAAGGAAAAAGAGAGGTATATTTGGAGCTGTTTTAGGTGGTGCAGCAAGAATACTTGGCAGTAGCTCAGAAGCTCGCCTGGGTGCGATAGGCGCAGGCTTGGCTAACCAAGTCCTAGGCGACATGAACGAGAGAGAGAAAGCCGCTGCTCAGCAACGAGCTGCTGAGATATACCAGGAAAGGTTAGCGAGTCTGAATGACCAGGTTTATGCCATTATCAGAGACCAAGAATCTGAGGCTGACACCCTTGGATTCCAGTATGTGGTCAGGGCCGGCTTTGATCCAAAAGGCTGTGAGCGAGTAATGGAGGTATTATCTGATCTAGATCATGCCAAACTGCCCGCCGTTACTCATCCAAAACCCGCCGATCGCCTAGCCGAAATACAGAGAATGAATAACCAAGCTAACGTAAATAAGTTAGTGGCAGAAGGTAAGACATATCTCGCCGGGGCTAGAAATCCTCTAGATATCTCAGTTGCCAGAGACAAACAGTCCCTACAGGTAGAATCGCGCTATGGTTCTCAGGATTCTGAAAATCTCTTCCCCACCTATTAAATTGGCAACTCCATTACCGATTTTGGATTTTAGATTTTAGATTTTAGATGAAGGGATTTTCCTCTCCTTTCAAGGAGAGGCCTGCTGATTTACGTTAGCGTTAGCGGACGCTGTGTCCGCTGTGCTATCGGCAATCCAAAATCCCTTCGTAGGAAAGGTCAAATTAAATACTTGACAGCTTATAAGCTAATGTGCATTTAATTTGCATACTCTTCAGTTACGAAACAAGCCGTCAAACCCTCTCCCCGTCACCGCGTCTGTCTCAACCAGCAACTTAAATGTGTGACGGCTTACCTAACCTCTCATTTTTTCAGACCAAACACGAGTGGGTAATCCCCAAATATAAATGAAGCCTTCGGCAGCTTTATGATCAAATTGGTCATCAGAAGTGTAGGTTGCCAGTTCTGGAGTGTAGAGGGAATTATCAGACTGACGACCGACAATGGTAGCGTTACCTTTAAAAAACTTGACTCTTACCATACCGGATACCCTTTCCTGAGTTTTTTGAAGGAAGCCATCCAAAGCACCTTTGAGGGGACTATACCAAAGACCTTGGTAAATAATCTGGCTATAGGTTTCTTCAATTCCACGCTTGTACTGGGTGACATCGGCAGTTAATGTCAGGCTTTCTAGGTCACGATGAGCATGGATCAAAACCAATAGGGCTGGTGCTTCATAGATTTCTCTGGATTTGATCCCCACCACACGGTTCTCTACCATGTCTATTCGCCCATAACCATGATTTCCAGCAATCTGGTTAAGTTGACTAATTAGTTCTACTGGGTTGAGGGCGTTACCATTAAGTGTGGTGGGAATACCTTGCTCAAAGCCAATTTCCACATATTCTGGCTGATTGGGCGTATCTTCTATTGCCTTAGTCAATAGGTAAATTTCTTCTGGTGGTTCGACTAAAGGATCTTCCAGGGGACCTGCCTCAATACTGCGACCGAGTAAGTTACGGTCAATACTGTAGGGTGAAGACTTTTTCACCGGCGAGGCAATGCCGAAACGTTCACCATAAGCAATAGTTTCCTCACGGCTTAAACCCCACTCCCTAGCGGGTGCCAGCACTTTTAAGCGAGGGTTTAGGGCTGCAATTGAGACATCAAAACGTACCTGGTCATTTCCTTTGCCTGTGCAACCATGAGCTACAGCATCAGCACCATATTTTTGAGCAGCTTCTACTAATAACTTAGCAATCAACGGACGAGCAAGAGCTGTCGAGAGAGGATAGCGATTTTCGTACAGGGCATTTGCCTGGATTGCCGGAAAGGCATAGTCTTTGACAAAGCGTTCTGTAGCGTCGGCAACAAGAGACTCTGTTGCACCCGATGTTAAGGCTTTTTTTTGAATTGGTTCTAGTTCATCTCCCTGACCCAAATCAGCAGCCAAAGTTATTATTTCCTTAACACCCCACTCCTCTTTGAGATAGGGGATGCAGACAGAGGTATCTACTCCGCCTGAATATGCTAGGACAACTTTTTCAGCGCGACCCATTAGTTTCTTACCCGGGAAAACGACAGACAAATCATTTTATAGAAAAGCGGCGAGAAAACCCATCTTTTTTGTAGGGGTTTGCTCGCCTGTCCAATAGTACATGCCCAATCAGCAATGGGAAAGTTTTTCTTCAGCTTTCCTCTTACCTAAACCTAGATGATCTCAACGCAATTAGATTCAATCGCTCTAACTGGTTCAGCTTTGAGTGCTTGATTTTTGTAAATCTTTAAGAAGAAACGAACTAGAGAAATTAGAAGGAGTTCTACAAAAATTTGCAACCATAGAGGAGCTAGGGCTAAACCCCAAACAGTTAAAATTAGCCCAGTTAAGACCAATGCAATGCCGTGGACTTGTTCACAGACTTTCAGCCCAGCTACGACAGCCCATAGACCCATTCCTAATAAGAAGATGTTAACTACCATCATAATTGTTCACCCCTGTGCTAAATTTCTTTTAAACTTGGCTTTACTTATCGCTTTGATAGACATATATCTATATGTCTAAAATTCTGGCAAAAGAAAATATTAACTTCCATGATAGTTATCCTCTCTTGCCCTAGATCACTTGTCAGATTTTCCTTTCTTATAAGTTTTATAAGTTATAGACACATATCTATTTGTCTAAATTAAGGTAAAGGTAATCTGCTTATCTTATTTAGCGATGAATCGATTGGGTCAGAGATAGTTAGGAATTAACTGCTCGAAGTTACCTGACCTACGTTTTGTCTAGCAGTTGTACGCCGATGTAATTCCTCTGTATATTCTTCGAGTACTTGCCGACATAACTTGTAATAGCAATGTTGACCTTCTCGACGCACACAGATTAAGTCCGCGTTAGTTAGTTCTTTGAGGTGATGAGAGACTGTGGCTTGAGAGATGGGGAAGTTCTCCACTAAAGTTGAACAGGCAGATTCATTGGTTGAAGCGATCACCTCTAAGATTTCAAAGCGCCGTGGATCAGCTAGGGCCTTAGCAATACGCGAAAAATGGCTGATATTCATCGTTAGACCTCCCTGTGGCGAATAACTAATACCCCTGCTCATCTGATCCTAAGAATTTATGACACCATCCGTTTGATTGATTTGCATATTGACATACATCTATATTAATGATCCACGTAAAGCCTGTCAAGGGACGATTAAACTTATCAAGCCTATGATTAAGGGAGCGTATTTGGGGCAAAAGTTGACAGCTAGCAGATAAAGCGCACTATTGATGTTACGACAAACTCCTACCCGTTGGTTTTTCCAGACTTCTCATAAGATACCACTGCGTCTAATCCTAATCATACCCTTTGTGCTGGAAATTTTTGCTGCCGTGGGCTTGACAGGATATCTTTCCCTACGAAATGGGCAAGAGGCTGTCAACAATGTTGCTACTCGTTTGCGCGGCGAGATTACCCACCGCATTGAGGATCGTCTCAACAGCTATTTAGCAACACCTCCTCTAGTGAATCGCATTAATGAGAATGCGATCCGTCACGGTACTTTGGACTTAAATGACTTCTCTAGCTGGCAAACTTACTTATTTCAACAAATACAGCTGTTTGATGCAGTTAATTACATATATTTTGGCTCTGAACAGGGAGAATATGTAGGCGTAGGAAGTGCAGTAGATAAACCAGGAATTATAGAGTATGCAATTGTCAGTAATTCCCACAAAGGTATTTTGTACAAATACTCTCTAGACCAACAGGGTAATTTTGACCAAGAAGCAAAAAATATTTACGAGTACGATCCGCGAGTACGACCTTGGTATCAGGCCCCGATTCAAGCGGGTAAACCTCAATGGTCTGAAATTTACGAACACTTCGTTGATGGAGATGACCAAGAACAGGTAACACTGGGCATTAGTTTTGGTCACCCTTTTTACGATGATTCTGGTACTTTGCAAGGGGTACTTAGTGTTGACTTTACACTTTCACAAATCAGTGAGTTTCTCAGTAATCTCGAAGTTGGCAAATCCGGTAAAACTTTTATTGTCGAGCGTTCTGGTTTGTTAGTAGCTACTTCTACCTCCAAGCAACCATTTTTCCTCAACCCTGCAACCAAAAAGCTTGAAAGAATTAGTGCAGTGGAGAGTGAGGATATGTTAATTAGTGCCGCAGCAAAGCACTTAATTGAACGCGAAGAATTAAGAGAGATATCTAAGCCAGAGCAAATAAAATTCAAAATTAATGGTCAGCGGCATTTTTTACAAGTCACGCCCTTTACAGATAATCAAGGTATCGAATGGTTGATTTTTGTGGTCATTCCAGAAGCAGATTTCATGGAGCAAATCAACGCTCACACTCGTACCACCATTATTTTATGTTTAGGAGCTTTAGGTTTAACTACTGGTCTAGGGATTTTAACTTCTGGTTTGATTAGTAAACCAATTTTTCATTTAATTTTTGCTAGTCAGGCTATAGCTAAAGGAGAGCTAAACCAAAGAGTAAAAGTAAAACGTATTAAAGAATTGGGAGTTTTAGCTGAGTCTTTTAACCAAATGGCTAGGCAATTAGAGGAATCATTTATGGCTCTAGGTAGGACGAATGAAGAGCTAGAAAATAGGGTTGATGAAAGAACAAAAGCACTACAAGTTGCTGATGAAAAGTTTGTCTTAGCCTTTCGTGCTAGTCCTGACCCTATAACCATTACTACTCTTGTAGAGGGAAAGTTTATTGATGTTAATGATAGCTTTCTCAGCACTAGTGGTTATAGCCTAGATGAAGTAGTAAATCACACTATAGATGAGCTTAACAACTGGGTTGATTCTGAACAACGTGCCAAAATAAGACAACTTTTAGAAGAACAAAGTTCCATACGCAACCAAGAATTTGAGTTTCGCATCAAGTCAGGGGAAGTAAGAACAGGCTTATTTTCAGCAGAGGTTATAAATATTTCTGGACAAAAGTGCTTACTTTCCGTCATTAACGACATCACAGATCGAAAGAAAGCTAAGGAAGCTTTAGCGGAGAGTCAGCGAACTCTTTCTACTTTAATGAGCAATCTACCCGGTATGGCTTACCGCTCTCTCAATGACCAAGATTGGACGATGAAATTTGTCAGTGAAGGTTGTTATGAACTGACAGGTCATCAACCGGAAGATTTAATCGATAATAAAAATATTTCCTATAATCAACTAATTTATCTAGAAGATCAGGATAGGGTAAGGCAAAAAATACAAACTGCGATAGCTGAAGGCATGCCCTTTCAAATAGTTTACCGCATTATTACAGTTGATAAAAAGCTGAAATGGGTTTGGGAACAGGGGCAAGGAGTTTTTTCTTCTGAAGGTAAGTTGTTAACAATCGAAGGATTCACTACTGATGTTACTGCCCGTAGAGAAGCAGAAGAATCTCTAAGAGAAAAGGAAGAATACCTGCGGTTAATTTTAGATAATATTCCTCAACAGGTTTTTTGGAAAGATACTAATTTAGTTTTCCTGGGCTGCAACAAAAATTGGGCAAAGGCAAGTGGTTTTGATAGTCCCGAAGCAGTAATTGGTAAAACTGATTATGACTTACTACCTAGTCGAGAAATTGCTGAACTCTACCGTGCTCAAGATCGCAAAGTGATTGAGAGTAATCAGTCAGAATTAAACGTAATTAGAGGGAAGGAGAAACCATTAGATGAAGGACAACAAGTTTGGCTAGATATCAGCAAAATTCCTATTCATGACGTAGAAGGAAAAGTTGTCGGTATCCTAGGAGTACTAGAAGATATCACTCAGCGTAAGTTAGCAGAGGAAGCTTTAAGAGTAGAACAAGAAAAGTCAGAGCGTTTACTCTTAAATATTTTGCCCAAAGCAATTGCTGAACGCTTGAAACAAGATACTAGCGCCATTGCCGAAAACTTCGACGAAGCGACAATTCTCTTTGCTGATATTGTCGGCTTTACTCCTCTTTCGGCTAGAATGCATCCTATTCAATTAGTTAATCTACTCAACGAGATTTTTTCCACCTTTGACCAATTAGCCCAACAGCATAGTTTAGAAAAAATTAAAACAATTGGTGACGCTTATATGGTAGTGGGTGGTCTACCGCTGAAACGTCACGATCATGCTGAGGCCGTCGCAGCAATGGCTTTAGACATGCAGCTGGCAGTTAGACGCTTCCAGGTAGACAAGGGAGAATCATTTCAAATTCGTATTGGCATCAACACAGGCCCAGTTGTTGCTGGCGTAATTGGTATCAATAAATTCATCTATGATTTGTGGGGTGATACGGTTAATATTGCCTCTCGCATGGAATCTCAGGGTTTTCCTGGCAAAATTCAAGTTACTGACCAAACCTATCACTGCCTGAAGAATAAATACTTATTTGAGAAACGGGGTGCAATTGCAGTCAAAGGTAGGGGAGAAATAGTTACCCATTGGCTAACAGGGAAAAAAGCGTGAGATTTGACACTGTCCCTTCTAGGAATTATGTAAAAATAAGTTGAACACTCTACCCCCTAACGAGATGATGCACTAGCTTG
This sequence comes from Coleofasciculaceae cyanobacterium, assembly GCA_049683475.1. GTDB lineage: Bacteria > Cyanobacteriota > Cyanobacteriia > Cyanobacteriales > Coleofasciculaceae > JBAUJE01. Next base: position 31,217 of record JBAUJE010000073.1, read on the forward strand.
ATTTCAGTTTAATTAAGTGTTAAGGGGTAAAGACGAAAACTGCAACTTAAGCTAAAATTATTAAGAAATCTGTAGCAGAAAAGAACTCCTCTGCTATCAATTCCTTGGCCCTTCTATGACTCTCCCAATTCGCAACGTTGCTATTATTGCCCACGTCGATCACGGCAAAACTACCCTTGTAGACGCTCTGCTCAAACAATCCGGTATCTTCCGCGAAGGAGAAGATGTTCCAGACTGCGTCATGGATTCCAACGATTTGGAACGGGAGCGGGGGATTACAATTCTTTCTAAGAACACAGCTGTTCGCTACAAAGATACTTTAATCAATATTGTTGATACCCCTGGTCACGCCGATTTCGGCGGTGAAGTAGAACGAGTGTTGGGCATGGTGGATGGCTGCATCCTAATCGTAGATGCCAATGAAGGTCCGATGCCCCAAACCCGGTTCGTCCTGAAAAAAGCCCTAGAAAAAGGCTTGCGTCCCATTGTCGTTGTCAATAAAATCGACAGACCCCAGGCAGATCCCCATGGGGCAGTTGACAAAGTACTAGATTTATTTATCGAACTAGGGGCAGATGATGACCAGTGTGAATTTCCCTACCTGTTTGCCTCTGGTTTAGAAGGCTATGCCAAAGAAGACCTAGAGGCAGAAGGTGTGGATATGCAACCCCTGTTTGAAGCAATTCTGCGCCATGTTCCGCCTCCAGTCGGTGATCCCGATAAGCCCTTACAGTTACAGGTAACTACCCTCGACTACTCCGATTATCTCGGTCGGATTGTCATTGGTAGAATCCACAACGGAACGATTAAATCTGGTCAGCAAGCAGCACTGGTAGTAGAAACTGGTGAAATTGTCAAGGGTAAAATATCTAAGCTGATGGGGTTTGAAGGACTCCAGCGCGTTGAACTAGAAGAGGCAACAGCTGGTAATATCGTCGCCGTTTCCGGTTTTGCCAATGCAAATATTGGGGAGACAATTACCTGTCCCAATGAGCCACAAGCTTTGCCCTTAATTAAAGTAGATGAACCTACTTTACAGATGACGTTTTCGGTTAACGATTCACCATTTGCTGGCCAAGAAGGAGATTTTGTCACCTCCAGGCAAATACGCGATCGCTTAATGAGGGAACTGGAAACCAACGTAGCCCTGCGAGTAGAAGAAAGTGACTCTCCTGACAGATTCCTGGTTTCTGGTCGTGGAGAACTACACCTGGGTATTCTCATTGAGACGATGCGTCGTGAAGGCTACGAGTTTCAGGTTTCCCAGCCTCAGGTAATTTACCGAGAAGTCAGCGGTCAACCCTGTGAACCTTTTGAGTACCTAGTACTTGATGTTCCCGAAGAAGCCGTCGGCGGCTGTATTGAACGCCTAGGACAGCGCAAAGGCGAAATGCAAAATATGTTAATGGGAGGCAATAATCGCGCCCAACTAGATTTTGTCATTCCTGCCCGTGGTTTAGTCGGTTTCCGAGGTGAATTTTTACGCCTGACACGGGGCGATGGCATCATGAACCACAGCTTCCTAGACTATCGACCTATTTCTGGTGAGGTTGAGACGCGCCGCAATGGAGTAATTATTTCCTTTGAGGAAGGTGTTGCCACTTTCTACGCCCTGAAAAATGGAGAAGACAGAGGAGTCTTCTTTATTACCCCAGGCACCAAGGTCTACAAAGGCATGATTGTCGGAGAAAATAATCGTCCCCAAGATTTAGAGCTCAATGTTTGTAAAACTAAGCAGCTAACTAACCACCGTTCTGCTACTGGTGATGAGTTAGTACAGTTACAAGCACCAGCCGATATGAGTCTGGAGAGGGCTTTAGAATACATTGGTTCTGATGAATTGGTTGAGGTTACCCCTCAGTCAGTACGTTTACGGAAGATGTCCAAGAAGTTAGCAAAGCGCTAGCTAGCAGACCTTTGGCAGATTGGACTTAAAAAGTAGCAAAAGCTTTAAGTGCGAACTGTGATTGGTATTAGATAGCTTCTGAGGGCAAAACGAAAGATAGGGAAAAGGAAATTAATTTTTCCTCTTCCCTATTTTTGCAAGCAATTGTATTGATGAGACAGAAATCAAAGGAACTATTTTAATAAACCCATTAATGCTTGAGACTCCGCTTTTGGTAGCTGTGGTGCTGTAAAACTACCCGAATACAAAACTGTACGTTCTTGAGAAATTACTGGGACTGTTTTCAAATCATAAGTCTGCATTTTGTTGGGGACAAATAAAATGGATGTGGCTATCAATTCCCCCGGCAGTGAGAATCATTCCTTCCCCTGCTACCGCCTCAGTGCCAGGGCCAAAATAATATCTACTTATGGATTTTGTTTCCCTGAGATTAATAAATTGACATGCTGATATAACTCTTCCTATTATCACTATGTACACATTCTATAAATGCGAGATTCAGCCTTTGCTAGCATCAATTCATAGAGTCAGAATAACCATCTACAGCATTAGAAGTTATGATGCTAGCTCAAGTGCAATCTCGTTCTTGTCATGAACTTTCTAGTCATGAGACTATTGAAGAATTCAATAGCCATTTAGAAAGAGGGTTGACGGCAGAGGAAGTCGCCAGCCGCTACGAAACCTATGGTTGGAATCAACTACCCGTCAAACCTGGAAAGCCTGCTTGGCTAAGATTTCTCTTACAGTTTCATCAACCGCTTCTCTACATTCTGTTGATTGCAGGCGGTGTCAAAGCGTTTTTAGGCTCCTGGACAAATGCAGCCGTGATCTGGGGTGTGACAGTAATCAATGCAGTGATTGGCTACGTGCAAGAAGCCAAGGCAGAGGGGGCGATCGCCTCGCTGGCAAAAGCTGTAACCACAGAAACCACTGTTCTGCGAGAAGGGCAAATGCTACAGTTGCCGTCGCAGGATTTAGTCCCCGGAGATGTGGTCATGCTAGCATCAGGAGATAAAGTTCCAGCAGACTTGAGACTGCTGAGGACTCGAAATTTGCAAATAGATGAGTCTGCTCTGACAGGGGAATCCGTTCCCGTGGAGAAATCTGTCGAACCCTTACCGAGGGATACCCCCCTGGCAGAACGAATCAATATGGCATACGCCGGGAGTTTTGTGACCTTTGGACAGGGTACAGGAATTGTTGTTGCTACAGCGGATGCCACAGAAGTTGGTAAGATTTCTCAATCAATGGAGCAACGGGTTAGCCTTAGTACGCCACTGACCCGTAAGTTTGCCAAGTTTAGCCGCATCCTGCTCTACTGTATCTTAACTTTAGCAACTTTGACTTTTGTCATTGGACTGGCTCAGGGAGAATCCTGGATCTACATGTTTGAAGCTGCTGTCGCCCTGGCAGTTAGTGCGATTCCAGAGGGGTTGCCAGCAGTCGTCACCATCACTTTGGCAATTGGTGTTAACCGTATGGCGCGTCGTCATGCCATTATTCGTAAACTGCCAGCCGTTGAAGCCCTGGGGAGTTCTACCGTCATTTGTTCTGACAAAACTGGAACACTGACGGAAAATCAAATGACGGTACAGGCGATTTACACGGGGGGGCGGCATTATCAAGTCAGCGGCAGTGGTTATAGCCCCAAAGGCGAGATTACTCTGGCGACCAACGGTAACGGGGAAAGTCCCTTTGAGGATGGCTTACCGCCAGCCCTAGAGGAGTGCCTAATTGCCGGGGTGCTTTGTAATGACTCCCAATTAAAGCAAACAGGAGAACATTGGTCAGTTGTGGGTGATCCCACCGAAGGGGCTTTGATTGCGGCTGCGGCTAAAGCCGATTTGAGCCAGTCTGGGCTGGCGGCTTCAAGGCCCCGATTAGATTCGATTCCCTTTGAATCTCAGTATCAATATATGGCGACCTTGCATGATACTGCTACCCAGGTGATCTATGTTAAGGGTTCAGTTGAAGCGCTGTTGAGCCGCTGCTCTGAGTGGATAGATCCACAAGGTCAGGCTATCCCCCTGGAGCAGTTACAAATTGAGCAGGCGGTTGAAACGATGGCAACGCAAGGATTGCGGGTACTGGCTTTCGCTAAAAAAGCAGTGGGTTCCCATCAGCATTCGATAGACCATGACGACATCAAAACAGGGTTAGTCTTTCTGGGATTGCAAGGTATGATTGACCCGCCTCGTCCAGAAGCGATCGCGGCTGTCCATGCCTGTCAGTCTGCTGGCATTCAGGTAAAGATGATCACCGGAGACCACATTGCAACTGCTCGAGCAATTGCTGAACGTATGGGTATCCAAAAAGCAGAGCAAGTTCTGGCGTTTGATGGGCGGCAATTAGCGAACATGGATGATCGCCAGCTGGCTCAAGCGGTTGAAGATGGAGATGTATTTGCTAGAGTCGCCCCCGCTCAAAAGCTGCGACTGGTCGAAGCCCTCCAGTCGAAAGGAGAAATCGCTGCCATGACTGGAGATGGCGTGAATGATGCTCCTGCCCTAAAACAAGCCGATATCGGCATTGCCATGGGCAAAGGCGGCACTGAAGTGGCGCGAGAAGCGGCTGATATGCTCCTCACTGAGGATAACTTTGCCTCCATTGAAGCGGCTGTAGAAGAAGGGCGCACCGTTTATCAAAATCTGCGCAAAGCGATCGCTTTTCTCTTACCAGTCAATGGCGGTGAATCCATGACCATCCTGATCAGTGCCCTGCTAGCAAGGGATTTGCCGATTCTCTCGCTACAAGTACTGTGGCTCAACATGATCAACTCCCTGACCATGACCGTTCCCCTGGCTTTTGAACCTAAATCAAACGGGTTGATGCAGCAGCCTCCACGTAATCCCAAAGAACCCTTAATTACAGGGAAATTATTACGCCGAATTTTGACAGTTTCGCTATTTAATTGGATTCTGATTTTTGGCATCTTTGAGTGGGCAAAATTCAGCACTGGGGATCTTGCCGTTGCTCGCACCATGGCTATCCAATCCCTTGTGGCTGCTCGTATCGTCTATCTTCTCAGCATCAGTCAATTAGGGATTAGTCTGTTCAACTATATCAGCCGTAGATCCACATTCGTTACCAATGCACCAATTCTAATTGTGGGCATTATTGCTGCTGTTGCCCTACAAATCGTGTTTAGTCAGTCGAATGTGATGAACACGCTGTTTGAAACGGCACCTCTAACCTGGAATCAGTGGCTAATTTGCTTACTGCCAATGCTACCAATGGTGCCTTGGGCAATCTTGAGCAACTTCATCGACCCACCTTAGGAAAGAAAGGGAAGAGGAACAATTAATTTCCTCTTCCCTATTTTTGCAAGCAATTGTATTGATGGAACAGATTCTTAGGCAGCGGAACTATTTTAGTAAACCCACTAATGCTTGAGACTCTGCTTTTGGTAGACGTGGTGCTGTAAAACTACCCGAATACAAAACTGTACGTTCTTGAGCAATTACTGGTAAGACCTCGCGCACCTGAGAATTGACTGCGACTGTTTTCACATCATAAGTCTGCATTAGTATCTTGGGATACAAACCTATGCCAATAATTGGTATTAACAAGCAAAGGGTAATAAATATCTCCCGTGGCTTGGCATCCCCCAGATATTTTTCAATGATGAGTCCTGAGCTATATTCCCCGTAGAAAACCTGTCTTAGCATGGAGAGTAGATAGATAGGTGTAGCAATTAGTCCCACTGCCGATAACAAGACAACTACTAGCTTAAAGCTACCACTGTAAGCATCGGTTGTTGATACTCCCATAAAGACTGATAACTCGCCGACAAAACCACTCATTCCTGGCAAAGCTAGAGATGCCATGGCCCCTACGGTGAAGAGAGCAAAAACCTTGGGCATTTCTTGAGCCATTCCTCCCATTTTTGTCATAGCCAGGGTATGAGTGCGTTCGTAGGTGACACCGGAGAGGAAGAAAAGTGCTGCGGCAATTAATCCGTGGGAAAGCATCTGAAGTAATGCACCGTTCATCCCCAACTCAGAGAAGGACGCAATACCAATTAAGACGAAGCCCATGTGGGCGATGGAAGAGTAAGCTAAACGACGTTTGAGATTATCTTGAGCAAAGGCTGCTAAAGAACCGTAAACAATGTTTACTACGCCCAAAATTGCCAGAACCGGAGCGAAGTAAGTATGAGCATGGGGTAACATTTCCATGTTCATACGTATCAGTCCGTAACCACCCATCTTCAGCAGTACCCCAGCCAAAATCATCGAAACAGGGGCGGAAGCTTGACTATGGGCATCTGGTAGCCAGGTATGTAAGGGAAAAATCGGCAGTTTTACACCGTAGGCAATTAAGAAACCCGCATACACTAAGAGTTCTAAGGCAAGGGGATAATGCTTGTTTGCCAAGGCTTGCATATCGAAGGTGATGTTGTCTCCGAAAAATGCCATTGCCAAAGCTGCTACCAGAATAAAGATAGACCC
>JBAUJE010000074.1:0-2270 GCA_049683475.1 Coleofasciculaceae cyanobacterium
CGGACGACTTGGGGACGGCGCACTAGATAGAAAATGCTTTTGAGCAACAACGGTGAGGCAACAAGACCTTCAACTGTTGAGACAATCGGTCTTAGAAAAGCCGGAATAGCTTCTTCTCGTTGGGCGAAATCCGGCAAGCTAATCATAGCAAGACCCTTAACCATCTCAGGGTATCTCGCCGCAGCGGTCAAACAAACCAATGAACCAATTGAGTTACCGACTAAGATTATTGGTTGCCCGACAAAAGTTTGCCAAAAATCATAGATCTGGTCTACCCAAAGGTTAATCCTATAATCAGCTTCTGCCTTGCGTGAAGCGCCAAAACCTAGCAAATCTAAGGCGTAAACCGTATGATACTGGCCTATCGCTTCAAGGTTATTACGCCAATGTCCAATTGAGGCTCCGAACCCATGCAAGAGCATGACAGGTGTTGCCATCTTCTCAGTTGTTAGCGGTGCCCGAAAATAGGTGTAGCGGGTTTGCCACCCTCGCCAAACCCAGTCCCTTTGACTACCCACTCTTTGCTGCCAGTGTACCGATGTTGTCACGGACTGCCTCAAATACAAAAACTTTGACAAATTCTCTTCTTATTCTAAATTGTTTCCTTCTAAGGTCTAGCTCGGTTATCCGCTTCTTTGAGGTTATTCTTCCACCCCCCAAGACCCTGCCCCCAAGGAGCTTGTTAAGCATAGACATTTCCAATTTAGAGAAGTTACGTAAACAACCTAGACAGAAACTAGATAAGACTAAGTAAAATATCTAGTAAATGCTCGGTCTATTCTCAATCTAGCGACTAATCGACTAAGATACTCGTGAGTGATAAAAGACGCCAACAAAATATACCGCAAATTAACGAGAGAATCCGGTTCCCAAAAATTAGAGCCATTGATACTGATGGCACACAACTCGGTATCATCTCTCCTCAAGAAGGTCTGCGTATCGCTGAGGAAAAAGGAGTCGATCTGGTCTTGGTCAGTGACAAGGCAGATCCCCCAGTATGCCGTATCATGAACTACGGTAAATACAAATTTGAACAGGAGAAAAAAGCACGCGAAGCAAGGAAAAAGCAGCACACGGCTGATGTCAAAGAAGTAAAGATGCGCTACAAAATTGAAGAGCATGACTATCAGGTACGTGTCAATCACGCTGAGCGCTTTCTCAAATCTGGAGATAAAGTCAAAGCAACCATTACCTTCCGAGGCAGAGAAATTCAACACACTAATCTAGCTGAGCAGTTACTCAAGCGCATGGCAACAGATTTGCAAGAAATAGCGGAAGTACAGCAAACGCCGAGAAGAGAAGGTCGTAATATGATGATGCTGTTATCTCCCAAAAAATGATGATCAGGGTCATTAGTTATTGGTGAGTAGTCAGGGACTTGCCAACTTACACTTATGGCTAATGGCTAATGGCTAATGACTAAGGACAAAAGACCGAATGAAATTGCCTTCTCGTACTCGCTCTCAGGGTGACTGGATAGAGAAGATTCTCAAGATACTAAATCTTCGTCCAGAAGAAGGAGAGCGGACATTGCTGATGTTCGCTTTCTATACCACTACCTCAATCGGACTGATTTGGTTTGAGCATAGTGCGGTAGCGCTGTTCTTAGACAAATACGGTGCCGAATCGCTGCCAGTAATTTACATAGCCAGCTCTGTGATGTGTGCAGGCTTAGGCTCACTCTACTCCTGGTTGCCAAGTATTTTGCCAATGCGACGGGTGCTAGTGGTAATTGCCATACTAACGGCATTACCACTTTTAGTTTTTCGCCTTGCCTTGCAGATAGACTATCTAGACGGTTTAATTGCCCTCGGCACAGTTTTTCTCTTACGACTGTGGATGGATGCAGTGGAGGTTCTCAATGACCTCAACACCCAAATAGCTGCTAACCAATTATTCAACATCCGGGAAATTAAACGTACCTACCCGCTCATTTCTTCGGGGTTGTTAATAGCAGACGTAATCTCAGGATTTTCTCTGCCTCTGTTATTACTAATCGTCGGGCTAAACGACATCCTAGTCATTGCCGCTATCATGATGTTGGTAGGAGCAGCGTTTTTGTTCTATCTAAGTCAGCGCTACCAGCAGGCTTTTCCTGACTCACGAGGACGACAATGGGAAGAAGCAGAACCTGAATATGCTGCCCGTCGCACCACCGGCCCTCTACGGCGTTACCTCCTTCCTCTCTTGGCCTTTTCGATTCTGGGTGAAGCTCTCTTTCTGCGAATTGAATTCCAGTATCTGGGTCAATTAGAGGTCAGGTTTGATAC
>JBAUJE010000075.1:0-1908 GCA_049683475.1 Coleofasciculaceae cyanobacterium
ATAAATACTCCTGTTGCGGACGGCCCCAACTCTTCTTTTGAGCATCAATCCGATCAAGGTTATCAACGATTACCACTAAACCTTGTTTACCCTGCTCTTTTAATTGTGCGATCGCAGGTTCAATTAATTCTCGATTAATCCCTGCCAATAACTCGACTTTCTGCGGGCCTAAAAACTGATTCATGCGTTCCCGCAATCCCGAATCTGCTCTTGCTTTGGCTGTAATTTTACCAATCCCGAAAGCCAGAGAGAAAGTCCCCTTATCATTCGCCTTCATCTTCATCTCTGGTAGGCCTTCCATTTTCGGTAAGCCTAACTCCACTTCCGATAAATCATATTCCGTTTGCAAGATTTCCGCTGTCCGTTTCAGCAACTGCTTCAAACCTGTGGGTTCAGCTAGTTTAATGCTTTCTAGACTCTGACTAATGCGCCGTGCGATCGCTAACAGCACATCTGCAATATCGACATCGGCCATTTCCAAGTCTTCACTAGACTCAAAATAGACGACATGAAACCCCTCACTCTCCAGTTCCGCCTTCAGCCGCAACAACTCCGTTGACTTGCCACAGCCAATATGTCCGGTAAATAAATCACAGGTAGCTTGGTCTTGGTAAAAAACTGTGATATTTTCCTTTAATTCCTCAATAATTTCGCCACCCCGCACCGAAGCAAAATCAATATAATATTTCCGATCTTCAGGCTTAGCGAAATCTATAGTGTCACCTGGATTAGTCGCCCGAAAAAATTCCAGTAAATCTATACTCATCCAATTTGAGACTTGGCTGCAACTTCTCCTACAGCTCAATTATTAAACTGTAGATATTAATAATGTAGCCGACCTACAGAGACGGGGAGACGGGGAGACGCGGAGACACGGAGAATTCTCATCAATATTCTGTTGTTCTGTCTCATTACTCCCTGCTCCCTGCTCCCCTGCCTCCCCTGCCTCCCCTGCTCCCCCTGCCTCCCCTACTCCCTCTGCCTCCCCTGCTCCCCTGCCTCCCCTGCTCCCCCTGCTCCTTCACCTCATCACTCCCTCAAGTACCACTAGCAGAAGGAGTAGCAGAGTCTGAATCTGAAGTTGAGGAAAATCTTTGGAAAAACCAGTTAGTAATGATGTGAGATAGCAATCCCATCGGGCCTGCGAATAAACACAAAGCTAGGGAGTGAAATGTCCAAGTACCAGTTCGCTGTCCTTCCCAATAAATCCAACGTCCAATAAATAAATCCATCACTAAAAAGTGAATCCAGCCTGTAGCTGCTGCTGTTTCGTCAGCAAAGAAGCGGGCGATATCAGTTAGCTGAGGATTAGATAAAGCTTGTGCATTTTCGGGGGTGATACTGCTAACGAAGAGATACACATACAAAATAGCTAGAGCAACAAAGGGTAAATAGGATGCCATCACCCGCTTGGTTATGCCCCAGTTAGGCAGTAGAATCATCAGTAGCCAAAAGGGCAGGACAAAAACATTGGCAATGTTGAAGAGTTGATCAATTGTCATAACAGAAGAAAAGTTGAAAGCTTAACTAACTGTGATTTTACTCAGTTGCGAGACAGTTAAGATGTAATTCAGCATTGTCAAGATTCAAATTGGTACATGGAAAATCTTTCAGCAGCACAAGAGCGAATACGTGCCCATGTTTTAGTTTCCGGCAAGGTTCAAGGAGTCGGTTACCGCTACTCAACTTTCCATCAGGCAAGACATCTAGGAGTTAACGGCTGGGTACAAAATCTCTTCGATGGTCGTGTGGAGGCCGTTTTTGAGGGGACAGCAGAAGCAGTTAAATTAATGATTCAATGGTGTCACAATGGTCCTATCAGCGCGGTTGTTAAGGAAGTTGCCGTTGAGTACCAAATGCCAGAAGGCTTGCATGGGTTTGTTATTACTCGGTGAATCTGTATCCCCG
>JBAUJE010000076.1:0-41073 GCA_049683475.1 Coleofasciculaceae cyanobacterium
CGACTTGAAAGCGCAGGATGTTATGAAATGTAACAGTAGTTCCGTCGAAATTTAACTCCCCCACCCTAACCTGAAATGGATGGGGAATGTAAGTGAAGTTGTTCTTTAGACCAAATACTTTTCCTGATGAGTTTTGATCGTGCAATCTGAGCGAGGGTAGGTTACGCACAGCAAAGCGAACCCTTTACCCATTTGGTCATCATCTAGGAAGCACTGATCTTCTTGGTCAATTTCGCCTTCGATGACTTTACCAACACAGGAAGAGCAAGCACCAGCTTGGCAAGAAGATGGTAACTCTAGGTCATTTTCTTCGGCTGCTTCTAGGATATAGGTGTCTTCGTCAACCTCAATGGTTTTGTCGAAAACTACAGTCCGATTTTTCTTAGGACCTTGTTCGTGAATTAGGCGAACCTTGTAAGTAGTCATTTTTTTAATTCTCCAAAATGTGTGTACTTGTTCACAAGTCCGTTCCTTTCCCCACCCTCCACCTCAAGACTCTAGTTTGTCTATAAAAAAATGAAAATGTAACCTAATTTTCAATTTCCCATTGACAAAAGAACCAAATTTAACCGCAATTTTTCTTAGCTGAAGAGTTACATCCAGCTGCTGCTGCAGATTTACCGCAGCTACAAGTTTCGTCAGCGCTAGAGTTGCTAAACTTAAACCCACTCTGAGTCAAGCCTTCGATATAGTCGATAACAACCCCTTGAAGTAAGGGCGCACTCTTGCTGTCAATGTAAACGCGCAGATTGTTCTGTTCTAATAGTTGATCGTCTTCCTTTGGTCTATTGACCAAACCCAGGGAGTACTCATAACCATTACCACCATCAATAACTGAGACGCGAATGCCCTTAGTAGGGGCTGTCTCCTGAGAATCGCTTTGCACAAAGGCGGAAAGCTTTGATTGGGCTGTGTCTGTCAAGGTAATGTTCATAACACCACTAGTTATTAGTTGTATAGTTATTAGTCGTTAGTAAGCAAATGATTAACTACTAATGGCCCGTAGCAGTTGCTCCTACTCGTTGCTGGCTTGACTGATTAAGATGACCACAGACTGGACAGTTGGGATCATGGTAAGGACGACGCTTGGCAAACTCCATCGAGTTCAAATCCATGGTCAGCAGTTGGGATAAAAGGGGTGTACCTAAACCTGTCAGTAACTTAATGGCTTCTAGGGCTGTTAAGCAGGCCAGTGTGCCAGAAACCGCACCCAAAACACCGAAGCCGCGCCGATCCCAGTTGGGTTTTTCGGGAAACAGGCAAGACAGACAGGGGGTCAAACCAGGAACCATGGTGGTTAGGTAAGCTTCCATACTGTTCATGGCTGCTTCGATCATCGGCTTGCGCCAGCGCACACAAGCGGCGTTTAACAAGTTACGTTCATCAAAGTTATGGGCACAGTCGAGGGCAATATCAGCTTGTTGAACCAAACTGTCCACATTCTCCGGAGTGACATATTCAGCGATGGCCTCAATCTGAATATCGGGATTAATGCCCTCTAGGGTTTCTTTGGCCTTATCTACCCTAGTCTTACCAACCCAATCATGGGTCATAAGAATCTGACGGTTCATATCATCTAGCCGCAGTTCACCACCTCTAACTAGGAGCAACCTGCCAACGCCTGCTACTGCTAGATAGAGAGCTGCAGTACCCCCTAATCCCCCCACACCTGTAACTAAAGCTGTGGTTGACTTAAGCTTCTGCTGAGCTTCCTCGCCAAAACCGGGGAGCATGATTTGGCGGCTGTAGCGTTCTAACTCGGTAGGTGTGAGGTTTAACAATTATACTCTCCTTATTCTGACTTAATTTCTGTCAACATCACTACATTGCTTTGAGGTTTTTGGAATACATCGAACAGCTTCTGTTCTACACCACTAGAATTAAGGAGAACTTGATAAGATTTCTCTAGAGCTTCCCGATACTTATTTAACAGTTCTTCTTCTGATATATTAGGGTTGCTTTCGGCAATTTCTTGGATAGCAAGAGAGAATTTCTTGAGGATATGAAGACGGTTTACATCAATAACGTGTTCGTCATAGGGAAGATTGAGAAACTGAAAATAATCTTCAGCGTCTCTCAATTTTTCAAATTCTGCTAAACTCATTTTTAAGCTTTCTCCAATGCTTGAAGTTCTTGTTTTAAGGCATGCAGCTGGCTAAAAACTTCGTAATTCTTGGCTGCCACATCCATTATTTTCTCAAAGTCTGTCGGCAAACCTTCAGCTAAGTCGTGTAAATCCATTTTTAGCTGACCACCTTTACTATTAAGGCGTTTAATCTTAGTTTTTAGCTCGTCAATCTTACTTTGCTCTCCTGTTTGAACCATAAGTTTACTCCTAAAATTATTAAATACTAGATATGAAGTATGAAGTGTAAAAAAGATAACTTTTAGCGTTTATACTTCATACTTCATTGGGTCTTTACAGTTTAGCAACTGCTTGATGCTGCTGAACTAACTCAATCCCTTTTTGTGCTAGCTTTTCCCCTTCAGCAGATAACTTTTCTAGGGAATCAAAGCCAAAGCGATGAGCATCTCGTAAAGAACGCAATACTACTAACAAACGACCGCAAAAGCCAAGAGCACGACCAAATCCTTCGTGGTTGATATCTACAACAACTTGTATTAGTTGCCCTGTTTCTCGCTCGATGTAAGAAGCAATAGCGTGGTAAAAAAGTACAATTCTGCCCTTTGTTACTGGGTCAACATCACCTTCTAGGGAGATTTTTCGTTTTTCCTTACGGTCAATAATGAATGGTTTTAGAACTAATTCATCTGACCAATTACGATAAACTCCGTAGGCATCTTGAGCGCGGATTTGTTTAACTAACTCTTTGATGAAGGGAGTTTCTAAAACCTGACTTGGGCTAATGTTAACAACGTTGTTCTCGCTCATACGCTGACTTCCTCTTCTAATTCTTCTTCAAAGTTCTTTTTCTTAGGTTGTAGGGCTTTGCGTAACCAGGGTGGTGGGTTGCCATTGAGGGTGTCCACCAGCTTATCGAGGAGTTCAATAATACCTTCCTCTTCATCTCTTGCTTTAACTGGGGTAACACCTTTGTTGATTAAGCGCGCTGCTGGACCTGCACCAATAGCTAAAACATAGACAATTGTGCAATCAAGTAAGGCATTGATTTTTGGCTCAACTTTATCTTCGTTGCCATCTTGCTTGAGGTTGCCGCCGAATTCCATGTTTTCTAGTAATTGATATCCCTTTTGATCAATTTCGTAGACAGCCATGTACTTGGCAGAACCAAAGTGACCGTTAACGTGTTCTAAATCCTTGGTGGCAAAAGCTATTTTCATGAGTTTCCTCCTTCTTAATTGGCGTTAGAAATCTTATCCAAGGCTGTTGCCTGTTGCCTATTTCCTGTTCCCTTGAGTAACCAATGACAGTTGATGCTCTTTTATTTGAGTTTCCTCTTCTTCTAGCAACAAGTTGCCAATTTCAAAAAGAACTTGCATACTCCCTCGATAACCAACACAACAGCGTTGACCATTTCCAAGGCGATCAACAATTGGCATACCTTGGCGATAGAGAGGGATACCCAATCTTTGGGAAATGCCCACTCCGTGGGAGTTAGTAATCAGCAAGTCAGAACCAGCGGCGAGTTGCTCAAAGTCTCCGAGATCACCAACCACCACCGTCTCGACGGGCAATTGTTCGAGAATGGGAGAACGGTTGGTGGTTACTGCTGCCTGAATTTCAGCTCCCATCAACTGGAGAAACCAGGCAGTGGCATAGAGTAAATCTGGCTCTAGGGCAAGAGATACCCGCTTGCGACCAAAGAAGAAGTGGTTGTCTAGCATGGCATCCTGCAACTGGCGACGTTGACGTCGATATTTTTCAGGCACCGGATGCTCACTTAATTGAGACAATTCCACTAGGAACTCATCGACTGCTCCCAACCCTGTCAGGTGGCGAAATACCTGATAGTTGGTACCAAAGCGCTGTTGCAGAATTTGCGCTGCACCAGTCATGCTGTCTCCCAAAGCAATAGTGAAGGCAGAACTACCAACTTCTTGCAGTTCGACTAAGCTGGTACCGCCGGAAGTGGTGGCGTTGTAGCTATCATCGGAAAGGTGGCCATCTAGGGAGGTAGATAAGTCAGGTACTAGGATAGGAGTCAGTCCAAAGTTTTCGACTATCTCTTTGACCTCTTCCACGTCTCCTGGCCCGAAGGCAGAACCGGCTAAAATGGTAACTTGTTCTGGTCTGACTTCCCCTGCTTTGGGAACTTCTGCCATCAGCCGCTCTACTGCCGTAGCAAAGCCATCCTGAAGAGAACCCTTAAAATCAGGGGTGGAGGCATAAACTACGGGCAATCCATCTAATTCAGGATGATTTTCACGAAAAGTTTTTAAGACTCGCTCAACGTCATCTCCCCTAGTTTCGGTTAAAGCCGTGGTTAACAGACCAATAATATCCGGTTTAGAACTTGTGATTTGGGTAAGTATGGCCTCTTCAATGTTGTCTTCACCCCCTAAAATAGTGGTTACCTCACTCATTGCTGTAGTAGCTAGGGGAATGGCTTCACAGAAATGGCGCACTAAAACCACTTTGGCAAAGGCAGTACAACCTTGGCTACCGTGGAATAAAGGCATCATGCCCTTAATTCCCAAAAAGGCTAGAGATGCACCAAGAGGCTGACTGAGTTTGAGGGGATTGACTGTCGCTGCCTTTTTAGTGTTAGTGACAGTAGCTTTGGTGGGATGAGCAATTAAGGATAAGGGATCGAGGGAACCGTTCTGAGGGGCACTTTCCGGCTTAACCATCTCATCTTGCCAAGGTGCTGACCTACGCACTTGCTCCCAAACCGGACTGTAGAGGGCCTCATCTAGTTCCTTTGCCATTTCCAGCATACCTGAGTAACCGGCGTAGGGATGATGGCGTTCTTGGTTAATATGCAGGAAGGGAATACGCGCCTTGAGGGCGGTGTACTGGTTGCGTCCCCCAGCAATTAACATGTCGGCCTTGGTATCTTTGATGACTTGGAGCAAAAGGGGAGCATTACCTTTTTCCATGATTATGCCCTCTTTGCCCAACAGTTTGCGAATCTTAGCCTTATCTTCCTCAGTACTCTTCTTGGAGCTGGTGGCCACCACATCCATACCTAGGTCTTTGGCAGCAGAGATAATTGACCAGCTCTTAACCCCACCTGTGTAGAGTACAACTTTTTTACCCTGCAAGCGATCGCGATAAGGAGCCAGCTGCACATTGAGGGCAGCAGTTTCTTGAGCAATCAGTTCTTCAGTGCGCCGCTGCAAGTCAGCATCGCCTAACTTCTCGGCAATATGACGCAGACAATTATTAATGTCTTCTACGCCATAAAATGATTCTTCTATATAAGGTATGCCATAACGCTCCTCCATTTTTCTCGCCATGTTGATGAGCGCTTTCGAGCAAATCATCACGTTGAGCTTGGCACGGTGAGCGTAACAGATTTCTTGATAACGAGCATCGCCAGAAATCCTAGAGAGTACCCGAATGCCTAACTTTTCAAAAAGGGGCATAACGCTCCACATTTCTCCGGCAACGTTATACTCGCCAATCAGATTAATATCATAAGCCGTGGTGTATTCCGGTTCAGCAGTACCGACCACGTATTCTAATAAAGTTTCTCCCGCTAAACGATTACCCAAATTCTTGCTACCCACAAAGCCAGGGGAGTTAACAGGAATAACAGGAATTCCACTTTTTTTCTGTGCAGCTTTGCAAACTGCATCAATATCATCACCAATGAGAGCAGGAACACAGGTAGAGTAAACAAATACTGCTTTGGGTTGGTACTGCTTTTGCACCTCTAAAACAGCCTTGTAAAGCTTTTTCTCACCACCCATGATGATGTCATTCTCACTCAAGTCGGTGGTGAAACCCATCTTGTAAAGATGAGAACCAGAGGAGAGACTTCCGCGACTACCCCAGGAATTACCTGAGCAACCGTTGGGGCCATGTACCAGGTGAGCAGCATCGGTGATGGGAACTAAAGCAATACTAGCTCCATCAAATCCACAGCCTCCTTGAGCAGCTCCGGGTTTGGCTTGTTGCTGGCAAGCTGTTTTCTTCTTTTTTCCTTCCTCTGTTTGATTATGGTCGCAAGCTGGCTCGTGTAGAAGTTCAGCAATTTTCTTTTGGGTAATCTTCATAAATAGACTGTCGTGAAGATGGGTTTGTTATAGGAAGTAATAAGTAATAAGTAATAAGTAAAAATAGGAATATTTATTAATTATTACTTAAGGCTTAGTACTTAAAAATAGTGGTCAAGAATTAACGCAAACAGTAGTAGAAAAAATCTTTTGAAGAGGTCTTCTTTACGAAAGAAGTGCCCGTTTTTAATGATTCTTGTGCAGGGAACGGGCAGAACCTAGATAGTAGAGGCGTTCCGGTCAAACGCCCCTACACCTCTGTTCGCATGATTAGCGAATCAAGTCAAAGGAGATGTCTGTCTTACCTGGGATGTTGGTGGTGTTGTCGGCTTCTTCAAGAACCCGGTTAACAATCCAGTTAAGTAAGTTGATAGCGCCCTGATAACCAAGAGTAGAGTAGCGATGTAGATGATGGCGATCAAAGATAGGATAGCCAATGCGGACTAAGGGAGTTCCGGTATCACGCTCGAGGTACTTAGCGTAGGAATTACCGATTAGTAGATCAACTGGCTCAGTGAACATCAGTGAGCGCATGTGCCACAGATCCTTACCAATCCAGACGGTACCATTTTTGCCCAGAGGTGAGGAAGCTAAGATTTCTTCAGCTTCTTTTTGGAACTTCTTGTTGCCATTGTGTACTAACACATGGACTGGCTCCATACCCATTTCTAGGACGAAGTTCAACAAGCCCAATACAAAGTCAGGATCACCATAGATGGCGACGCGCTTACCATGTACCCAAGCCTGGGAGTCGGTCATCGCATCAACTGCACGACCTCTTTCCTTCTCGATTTCCCAAGGAATAGGCTGACCGCTCATTTCTGAGATAGCCATTAGGAACTCATCGGTACCACGGATACCAAATGGGCGGAATGTGCCAGTTTCTTGACCCCATTCTTGCTTAATCCAAGGTAAGGTCTTGACGGTGGTGTACTTCTGGAGAGAGAAGGTCGCTTTAGCGTTGATAGAATCAGCAGCATCCTCTAGGGTTGTACCACCTTGGTACATCTTGTATTCACCGTCGTTGGGGGAATCAAGAGTATCAGAGTTGTCTCCCAAGATGGTATGGTTAACACCCATTAAGGAGAGCATACGCTTCAGCTCACGGATATTACCAACATAGCTGTCAAAACCAGGGATGATGTTGATTTTGCCATTGCTGGTGTTGCCTTTCTTACCAGCAGTTAGGTTCTCTAGAATACCCTTCATCATGCCGTCGTAGCCTGTCACATGAGAACCGACAAAGCTAGGGGTGTGAGCGTAGGGTACGGGGAAATCTTCCGGAATAGAACCTTTCTTCTTGGAAGTGGTGATGAAAGAACCTAAGTCATCTCCAATTACCTCTGCCATGCAAGTGGTGCAGACAGCAATCATTTTAGGCTTGTAGAGGGCATAGGAGTTAGCTAGACCATCAACCATGTTCTTCAGACCACCGAAGACGGCTGCATCTTCAGTCATTGAGGAAGAAACGGCAGAGAAAGGCTCTTTGTAGTGACGAGCTAGGTGAGTACGGAAGTAAGCAACACAACCTTGAGAACCGTGAACGAAGGGTAGAGTTCCTTCAAAACCAGAAGCAGCGTAGATAGCTCCTAGGGGCTGACAAGCTTTAGCTGGGTTAACGGTTAGGGCTTCACGAGCAAAGTTCTTCTCACGATATTCCCAAGTTTTTGTCCACTCATTAACCTTGTCGATTTCATCAGGAGAGGGAGCATTCTCAAATTCTCTCTTGAGTTTGAACAATTCCTGGTAATCTGGATCGTGGAAGAGTTTAAAGTGATCTTTAATTTTATCTACGTTAGGCTGAGCCATGACTTTAAGTCCTAAATACGTGTGGTGATGAGATAAAGAGAATTCTGGTGTGTTGGTTGTTAGTGGTTTGTTGTCTGCAATCACTAACAACTTTTCAGTTAAGGGTGGGTGGAAAATTTGTTAAGAGAAATGCTTAGGGCTTTTCTGAACCCACCCCTACCTCTTTAGAGGATAAAACTGAACTGACAATGACCTCTTATTTCTTCCAAGGTGTGGATACTAAATCCCAGGTGGGGCTATTGATTGCTAAGTCCATATCACGAGCGAAGATGGCAAAGCCGTCATAACCGTGATAAGGCCCAGAATAATCCCAAGAGTGCATTTGACGGAAGGGCAAGGACATCTTCTGGAAGGCGTACTTCTCTTTGATACCTGCTGCTACTAAGTCTGGCTTGAGTTGCTTAGCAAACTCTTCAAACTCATAGCCAGTTACGTCGTCGTAAATGACTGTTCCTTCGTTGATGTAATCGCTGGTACGCTTGTAGTCGTCGTTGTGACCGAATTCATAACCGGTACCAACTACTTCCATTCCTAGTTCCTCGAAAGCTGGTACGACGTGACGGGGACGCAGTCCACCGACCATCATCATCACTTTCTTGCCTTCTAAACGAGGGCGGAATTTAGCGATAACAGCTTCACCTTCAGCCGCGTACTTAGCAATAACTTTTTCAGCGCCTTCTTGGATCTTCTCGTCAAATTTGGCAGCAATCGCCCGTAAAGACTTAGCAATTTGGGTTGGGCCAAAGAAGTTGAATTCCATCCAGGGAATACCGTACTTCTCTTCCATGTGACGGCAGATGTAGTTCATCGACCGATAGCAATGGATCAGGTTCATTTTCACCAATGGGGTGTGTAGAACCTCGTTGAAGGTACCATCGCCGGAGAATTGGGTAACTACTCTAAGACCCATTTCTTCTAGCAACATACGAGAAGACCAAGCATCTCCACCGATGTTGTAGTCACCAATCATGGCTACGTCGTAAGGAGTAGACTCAAATTGGAGTTCTCCACTTGCGACTTTCTCTTCCGTCATTGGGAAGACCCAGTCACGGACGGTGTCGTTAGCGATGTGGTGACCGAGGGATTGAGATACACCACGGAAGCCTTCGCAACGGACGGGGACTACTGGCTTACCAGTTTCTTTGCTAGCTTTACGTGATACTGCTTCGATGTCATCACCAATCAGACCAACAGGGCATTCTGATTCAATCGTGATACCAGCGTTGAGAGGGAAGAGTTCTTCGATTTCGTTGATGATCTTGGCAAGCTTCTTGTCACCGCCGAAGACGATATCTTTCTCTTGGAAATCTGAAGCAAACTGCATGGTACCAAAGGAATCAACACCTGTGTTACCAATGTAGTAGTTACGACGACCAGACCAGGAGTAATAACCGCAACCGATCGGACCATGGCTGATATGGATCATGTCCTTAACAGGACCCCAGACCACACCTTTTGCACCAGCGAAGGAACAACCACGAGCGGTCATTACACCGGGAAGGGACTTACTGTTAGACTTAACGCCACAATCAGCGTTGTTTTCTTCTTGAACTCCTAAGTGCTTAGCCCGATTTTTAGCGCCTTTCTCTGGATAGGCTTTGAGGACTTCCTCAATTATTTGTTTGTTTTTTTCGACTTTTGAAGATGTCATAGTCTTCCTCTGAGGATTGGTAAGGAATGGGGGGGAGAATGAAATCTGTTGAGAGTTTCAGCTTTTTTCATTACCCCCAGACTTGGTTTTACTTTTTAACTTTTCCCCTAGGGAGTGGACAGGGGGGGACTTCCACTCCACAACTTTTTTTAGGGGCAAGGTAAGTAATACTTGAATGTAGGGAATAGGGAACTCCCTAGTTTCAATTAACCTTGGGTAGCAGGTACGCCAACGTTGGTCAGTTCTTTGTCATCACCGAGAAGACCGAACTCAATCAACAGGTCTTCGAGCTCATCCATTTCTAGAGGTGTGGGGATGGTCAGGTTGGTGTTGTTGATGATCTTGTTGCCTAGAGTGCGATACTCATTAGCTTGAGGATGGTCAGGTGAGTATTCTGCAACCGTCATACGACGTAGTTCAGCGTGCTGAACTGTGTTGTCGCGAGGTACAAAGTGGATCATTTGAGTGTTGAGGCGAGAAGCCAAGTTTTCAATCAGCTCAATTTCACGGTCAACTTTACGGCTGTTGCAGATTAAACCACCTAAGCGTACACCGCCTGCATGGGCATACTTAAGAACACCACGAGCGATGTTGTTAGCTGCATACATCGCCATCATTTCACCAGAAACAACGATGTAGATTTCTTGGGCTTTGCCTTCGCGAATTGGCATTGCAAAACCACCGCAAACAACGTCACCTAGTACGTCGTAGCTAACAAAGTCTAGGTCTTCGTAAGCACCATTTTCTTCAAGGAAGTTAATGGCGGTGATGATACCACGACCAGCGCAACCAACTCCAGGCTCAGGACCACCAGACTCAACACACTGGATGCCAGCGTAGCCAGTTTTGAGTACTTCTTCGAGTTCTACATCTTCAATAGCGCCTCTTTCAGCGGCCATGTGTAGTACTGTGGTTTGAGCTTTAGCGTGCAGGATCAGACGGGTGGAGTCAGCTTTAGGGTCGCAACCAACAATCATGATGCGTTGACCCTGTTCGGCCATACCAGCCAAGGTGTTTTGGGAAGTGGTGGATTTACCGATACCGCCTTTTCCGTAAAATGCAATCTGACGCATGATAGTGTTTCTCCTTAGTTTTTGCTCTTGAGTGTTTGGGTGTGTAAGACTTGATATCTTGCTGTGTTCGCTGTTAAGGGATCGATGCCCTGGGAGGGGGCGACCGCCCTAAAGCGACCACAAGCGGAATTAGGAAGTAAGATTTTTGGTTTTTCATGTCCTCTACCGGGACGTACAATTTCTGGGCTGGGAACTGCGTTTAGAGTAGTTTTAGATATGTTCTACTACTAGGCTGGGCAGTACGCGTTCTCTTAAGGTTGCTTCAATGGCCATTTTGAGAGTGGCACTAGAACTAGCGCAGGAAGTGCAAGCTCCTTTGAGCTGAACTTTGACGATGTCACCTTCGACGTCGTAGAGTTCTACATCTCCGCCGTCTTCAGCGAGAACGGGTTTGACATGCTCAGTGAGAATTTCCTGAATGAGAGCAATCTTTTGCAAATTGGTTAAAACCTTGACAGCTGGTGGGGCAGTTTTCTGTACTGCTTCGACTGAGACATTGTTGGCTTCTGCTACTAAATCATCGATCTCGGCCAGACAGGAACCACAACCACCACCAGCTTTGATATAATTAGTTACTTCTTCTGTGGTCTTAAGATTATTTTCCTGAATTACTCGCTTAACTCTGGCCTCACTAATGGCAAAGCAGGTGCAAACTATCGAGCCTTCTTCTTCTTCATGGGAGACGATTGGAACGCCTCGGTAATTAGAAATTGCTGCTTCGAGTGCCTCTTGGCCCATAACTGAGCAGTGCATCTTTTCTTTGGGCAGACCACCTAGAGATTGAGCAATTTCCTTGTTGGTGATCTTCAGGGCTTCGTCTACAGTTTTGCCCTTAATCATCTCGGTTAAAACTGAGGAAGAGGCGATCGCACTAGCACAACCAAAGGTTTGAAAACGGGCATCTAGGATTCGGTTACTAATTTCGTCAACTTTGAGGTGTAAACTTAGAGCGTCTCCGCAAGCAATGCTACCAACTTCTCCCGTGACTACTTTTTCGCCTGTTGTGATTTCTGTTATTTTTCCTTGGTTACGAGGATTATAAAAGAAATCCATCACCTGGTCTGTATATTCCCACATAAGTCTTAAGATTTTTAGATTACAAAGTTTGGATGTTTGTTTTTTTATTGGCCCTTGTAGATTGGTCATTAGTCTTGAGACTAACTAGCTGAAGTTACTAATGACTAATGACCAACCACTAATGACTAACAGATAGTGTTTTTTCCTGTTCTTGCAGCCAGCTTGCTGAGTCATTGCTGAAGGGTGAGAGCTCACGCAGGCGCTCAACGACAGTGGGCATGACCCCTAAGACTTGATCAATCTCAGCTTCTGTGGTGTAACGAGAAAGGCTAAAGCGGATCGAGCCATGTAGCACGGTGTAAGGTAGACCCATTGCCCTCAGAACATGGGAAGGTTCTAGAGAACCAGAGGTGCAAGCAGAGCCGGATGAGGCACAGATGCCATGCTTGTTGAGTAAAAGCAGGATGGCTTCCCCTTCGATGTACTTGAAGCCGATATTGGTAGTATTCGGTAGTCGATTAATCGGATCACCGTTAACTGCGGCATCGGGGATAGAGGAGAGTAGACCGTATTCTAGGCGATCTCGCAGTTTTCTTTCCCATTCAATCTGGCCAAGATGGTGCTGAGCTAGTTGAGCCGCCTTACCTAGGGCAATAATACCAGGAACATTTTCTGTTCCACCCCGACGACCTCGTTCTTGGTGACCACCGATCAGGAGAGGTCTAAACCGTACTCCTTTCCGGACATAGAGGGCACCCAGACCTTTGGGAGCGTGGAGTTTGTGACCCGACAGTGTGAGCATGTCAATGGTGCTGGTTTTCATGTCTAGGGGAATTTTCCCTACTGCCTGCACGGCATCGACATGGAAGGTTGCACCCTTCGCTTTGACAATTTGACCAATCTTCTCTATCGGGAAGACGACACCAGATTCATTGTTGGCGTACATTACTGAAACCAGAGCTGTCTCATCAGTAACAGATGCTGCCAATTGTTCTAAATCTAGCTGTCCGAAGCGATTGACGGGAAGATAGGTAACTTTGTAGCCCTGTTTTTCGAGCCGCTTGCAGACATTGAGAACTGCTGGATGCTCAACTGCGGTGGTGACGATGTGTCTCTTATTGGGCTGGGCTGAAAGAGCGGCCCGGATAGCAGCATTATCACCTTCTGTACCGCAGCTAGTAAAGATAATTTCTGAATCTAGGGCTCCTAACAGTGCTGCAACTTGCTCTCGTGCCTCCTTTACTTTTGCACCCACCTGTCCGCCGAAAGTGTGCATACTGGAGGGGTTACCGTAATACTCTCTCAGGTAAGGCAGCATTGCCTCTAGTACGGCCTCATCCACTTTTGTGGTGGCATTGTTGTCTAAATAAATCACACTCATGCTTGCATCCCTTGGGTCTGACGGTTACGGGGTTTAACTTTGATGGGGGAAAGGGTTGAGGTATGGATGGCTCAACTAGGCAATCACTGCGCTGTTTTGCTGCTTTTGCATGTATGCACCGTAGAAATCCAGGGCAGCGTTTTCAATTACGTCGTAAACCTCAACTGGTTCTACTCCTGCTGCACGTACTTTTTCTAGAGGAGATTGACCAATTTTAGAAACAAGTACAGCTTTACAATCAGAGATGGTTTCGATAATTTTCTCTAGAGTTCCTTCTTCGCTGTAACCACCCTGACAGAAGTGATCTACCTTGCGATGACTGACGAAACGAGCTTGCTGAGCGTTTACTTCGTAAATCATGAATTCTTTGGCATGACCGAAGTGTTGGTTAACTAATCCTCCACCCTTAGTGGCCACAGCAATCAGAATTGCAGGAGAGTCTTCAACTTTGGGTGCTTCAGAAATCTTGGTTTTGGCTGCCTCTAGTTGAGATCTGAAGTAATCAGTCCCTGTATCAACTTCTTGATAGCGACCAGTTCCAGGCTCAGTGGTAATCTGCTTAACCTGCTCTTTGCGATCGCCTTTATTAGCTTTGGCTGCTTCTACTTGAGCTTTGAAATGTTCAATACCAGCGTGGACTTCTTGGCGTTGTTCGAGGTTGTACTCAGAGGTCATCTCTAGTACTTTTTCCTTGGTGAATTCCTTAGAACGATCTTCACCTAGTAGTCCTACCGCATCAGCCCGACACTGACGGCAATGGCGCATCATCTGCATATTGCCTTCTAAGCTGTCTTGTAGATTTTTGATTTCTTCTGGTGTTGGACCACGCTGACCATTTAAGCCAAAGAAAGTACCGTGTTCTGGGGCAGAAATCAAGGGCATGATGTTATGGATAAATGCACCCTTGCTGCGAATGACTCGATTGACTTCTTGTAAATGCTGGTCGTTAATTCCCGGAATCATTACCGAGTTAACTTTGCACAAAATGTCTGCTTTGGCAAGCAATTCTAAAGATTCCATCTGCCGCTCGTGCAGAATTCTCGCTCCTTCCTCTCCCCGGTAGCGTCTCCGCTTGTAGTGAACCCAGGGATAAATCTTCGCCCCGATTTTGGGGTCAACCATGTTAATGGTGATGGTAACGTGGTCGATGTTTAATTCTTTAATCCGGTCTATATAATCAGGTAAAGCTAGACCATTAGTTGATAGACAAAGTTTCAGATCAGGAGCTTGCTCGGCAATCAGCTCGAAGGTTCGGAAAGTTTTCTCAGGATTAGCCAGTGGGTCGCCAGGTCCTGCAATGCCGACTACGGTCATTTGAGGAATCTCACCAGCAATAACTAGAGCTTTGTGAGCAGCCTCTTCTGGTGTGAGTAGTTCGCTAACTACACCTGGTCTGCTTTCGTTGGCACAATCATACTTGCGATTGCAATAGTTGCATTGAATATTACAAGCTGGTGCAACAGGAGCGTGCATCCGGGCATAGTGATGATGGGCATCTTCGCTATAACAGGGATGTTGGGCAACCCGTTCGAGCAGTTTTTCGTTAATTTCTGTTTTTGTTTTGCTAGAACCGCAGCCTTTGGGGGCGCAGCCGCTGGACTTTTTCGATTCTGGAGTGGTGGATCTTATTCTAGGTTCTGACATCAAATTCCCCTGGTTCAGATAACTGTATTGGTGCTGTGGTAAACGCGACTGAAGGATATTACCTTTGTTGTCTATTGCGTCAATACGCTTACCTGGAATCTTGCTTGGTTGTTAGGTGTTGTCTGGCGTTAATGAAGTTATACCAGTCCCCTGAAAGCTCAACTGGACCTTTTGCGCTGATTAGGCTTATTGGACTTATTAAAGATGTACTCAAAGCCTGAAACCTAGAGCTGAAGAAGGTTAAAAATTATTGTTGGGGTAGGGGTACTAGTATTTTTAACCAGGGGTACTAGTATTTACGGGGGGTGGGTACGAGTATTTTTGTACTCAAGGTCAAAGCTATTTGTAGAGAGGGTTTGACCTTGATATTGGCTTTTAATAGCTGAGTACTTTTGAGTACTCAGTACTCTAGGGAAACCCTGAAGTGTACTAGTTCAATACTGCTTTTAGCTTAGTTAAAAGTATAGTCTGTATCGAACTTTGCACTTTGCTTTTCTTTGATATTTCTTAATACTAGGGAATAGGGAATAGGGAATAGAAATTACTAATGACATTGCATCTCCCCCATCTCCCCCATCTCCCTCACCTCCTCACCTCCTCACCTCCTCACCTCCTCACCTCTTCACCTCCTCACCTCCTCACCTCTTCACCTCCTCACCTCCTCACCTCCCAATATAATGATGAGTACAAAAATACCCGTCCCCCTCCCCCGTAAATTCTCCTTTTTCTACCTAAAAACACTAGTTCCACTACCCCAACAGAAGTTGTCAATGCTTATCAGACTGGGGTTTTGCGCTGCTGAGTGCAAATTTAATGAGTTCAATTAATAAGTGAGACTAAAGGCACAGGTTCAGTCCAAGCTGTCTGATATAAGCAGTAGAAGGGAAACTGCTACAGCCGAAACTAATTTACTGCAAGTCGATGTCACAGCTCACTAGCCTTTGCCAAACTGCTAAGACTAGCAGGACAACCTGTTTGGTCAATACCTCTGCTCCTAAAAGGCAAGGCAGATTTATGCCTTTTCCTCTGACGGCCAATGAGGTAAGTTCCAATAGCTTGCCAAGCCTAACTTATACTGGCAGCAAAACACAAGCCTCTGCAACGACTGAAGAAGTAGCTACTACTAGTAGTAGTTGGCAGGTACTCGTATGGGATTTCCGCGTTATCTTTAAGCGGGACCCGGCAGCACGGAACTGGCTGGAGGTACTATTCTGCTACCCTGGCTTGCAGGCTTTGGCACTGTATCGGCTTGCTCACTGGCTATATTCCCGCCAAATCAGCTTCATTCCTCGCTTAATTTCTCACCTAGGGCGTTTCCTGACAGGAATTGAAATTCATCCTGGTGCGGTCATTGGTAAGGGAGTATTTATTGACCATGGTTTAGGGGTGGTAATTGGCGAAACTGCTATCGTCGGTGACTACACCCTCATTTACCAAGGTGTTACCTTGGGTGGCACAGGCAAAGAAAGTGGTAAACGTCATCCTACCTTGGGCAAAAATGTTGTGGTCAGTTCAGGAGCCAAGGTACTAGGCAACATTCAAATTGGTGACAATGTACGTATTGGTGCAGGTTCAATTGTCTTAAAGGATGTGCCAGCCGATTGCACAGTGGTAGGTGTGCCTGGTCGGGTTGTCCGTCGGTCTGGCCAAAGAATTGAGCCCCTCGAACATGGAAAACTGCCTGATGCTACAGCTAGTCAAATTCAGGCCTTAGCCAAGCGTCTTGAGCAGCTTGAAGAACAATTGCACACCCTTAAGTTAGATAGTCAACAAGAAGATGTCTATACCGTCAAATCCTAACCATTTCGTCTATCAAGTTGTTAATGTTGACCGTAGCGATCGCTGGCTTCTTCACCGTCGTCTACAAGAGTTAATGATTAAAAGTTGGTGTTCAGAAGATGGTTCTTTATGGGTAGAAGTTAAGCATAGCAATGCAGCTATTCTCGTCCATAGCACGGTTAAGCAATTTCTTGCCCCTCGTCAAGAGTTACTTGATTGGCTAGAAAGGTGCTGGCAAAATCAAGTCTATTAATAAGGCATTTGATTGTCTTGCACTAGTTAAATGTTAGACCAAAGATACCAATTTTCTGGTAAAAATTAACTGGAACCTACGTTCTATTTGTTGCTAAATATTAGTTATCAAAGTTCAGGGCTTAAAGTCATAAGTTATGGTTTTCTGTAGCTATACCATCCATAAGAAAGGTTTTTTGGCAAGGTCAACTGTTAGCTAGGTAACAAATATTAACTTTTCTTTAGATGGTAGATATTCAGGCTGAACTAAAAAGATCTACGTTGAATCATAGGCTACAGAAACTGAGCCAAGCTTCCCCTAGATTTAAATTGAAGATTGAGTTCTTACTAACTTACTACTATGTAGCCGGTTAACTAATTTTTTCAAGTATTGACAATTATTGCTCACTCTAGAACTACTCAACAGTTGAACAGCTAACCCGTTGGGTCTTGTGAGTTATGGAGATAAAGAAATGGGTGCAATTGTAATTAACGACACTACACTCCGTGACGGAGAACAGGCTGCTGGCGTTGCTTTCAGCATAGAGGAGAAAGTAGCGATCGCTAAGTTCCTCGATTCAATTGGAGTTCAAGAATTAGAAGTCGGAATTCCCGCGATGGGCGGCGAAGAGGTAAAAGCGATTTCTGAGATTGTCAATCAAGGCCTCTCTGCTCAACTTCTAGGCTGGAACCGTGCTGTTCGCTCAGACATTAACGCTTCTCTCGCCTGTGGTCTGAAGCGAGTGCATATCTCCATTCCTGTCTCCAGAATTCAAATCGCCGCCAAGTTTCGGGGAGATTGGCGTTTGATGCTAGAGAGACTACGGGAAACGATTAGTTTTGCTCTTGACCATGGCCTATTTGTGGCAGTAGGAGGAGAGGATTCTTCTAGAGCAGAAGAAAACTTTCTCTTGGATGTAGCATTCCAAGTCCAAGAGTGGGGAGCCTCAAGATTCCGCTTCTGTGATACTGTCGGTATTCTTGACCCCTTAACCACCTACCATAAAGTTCAAAAACTGGTTAGCTCTCTCTCCATTTCAGTGGAAATGCACACCCATAATGATTTGGGTTTAGCAACTGCCAATGCTCTAGCTGGTCTGAAAGCAGGAGCATCATCAGTCAATACCACCGTCAACGGTTTAGGTGAAAGGGCCGGCAATGCGGCTTTAGAAGAAGTGGTCATGGCCCTCAAGCGGATTTATGCAATACAAGTTGGTGTTGATACTCGACGCTTGCTAGAACTATCACAACTAGTGGTCAAGGCTTCCCGTTGTGCTGTTCCCCCCTGGAAAGCCGTGGTTGGTGAGAATGCCTTTGTCCACGAATCGGGAATTCACGGTGCTGGTATTCTCAAGAATCCTGGTACTTACGAGCCATATTCTCCAGAAGAAATCGGACGAGAACATCGCTTAGTGGTCGGTAAGCATTCTGGCCGGCACTTACTCTCTAACTTGCTCCAGCAGCACGGTATCAACCTGGATGCGGAGGAAACCCAATCTGTTTTAGAAGCTGTCCGCCAAATGTCGGTGCAAGTCAAGCGCAGCCTGACAGAAGAAGAATTATTAAATCTCATACCAAACTGGAGGATCGCCCATGGCGCTTACTGAGATCGAACTAGATGGCCCACCAGTCTTTGACCTAGATCAAAAGGTGCGGGTTACGCAACTAATTCGCAACGATGGTACTTTTCCTGGTATAAAAACTGGAACAATTCTGCTACAGGAAGGGGATACAGGTTACGTCTGCGGTGTCGGCACTTTTTTGCAAAGATATTACATCTACTCAGTCCATTTTCTGGACAAGCAAATGATTGTCGGTTGCCGCAAGGAAGAAATAGAACTAGTTGAGGAAGCAAAATGAAAGTAATGTTGCGTAATAACGATGCAGGCACACTCTTGGCCTATGTTGCCAAGAAAGACCTAGAAGAACCAGTAGTAGAGCAAACTGAGGTAGACGAGGGGACTATTTTAACTTTAGCCAACGGCTGGAAATTATCTGTTCCTAAGATGGGTGGGGTCAACCTACCGCAGACTGTAGAAGCAAGAAGACTCTCTTCTTAGGCTACCGTGTACATACATCTCTCATCAACCCAAATATCCTGCATTTAGCCCCCCTAACCCCCCAGATCCTTCGCTTTGCTCAGGACGCAAAAGCGCTTTGGGGGGAACTAAGCTTTTCAAAGTCCCCCAGAATTGGGGGATTTAGGGGGCTTTCAATTATTACTTAAAAGCCTACAAACCATTACCAATTAAAATAAACGGTGCCCAATAATAAGGATGTCCCAGACGACTGACAACTTCTGCTGACATACCATCTCGTAGTTTAACTACTGCCCGACTTTCTCCTTCACCTAATACAGAATAATCATCAGTAATTAAAGCAATTTGCGCCCTTCTCAAAGCTTCAGCTTTGGTAATATTATTACCTTTTAGCGCTTCATAAAAAGCATTCATTAAAGCTTGAGTTCCACCATCGTCATTAGTTCCTATTTAAAAAAATGTTGTTTAAGAGCTAGTGCGAACGTTTCCTATCAAAATGCCGAGCGGGATATTCAGTTTTATACAGGAATGAAAGTCTCGGCGAAAACGCAACAAAGGCTAGTTCATCGTTACAAATTCTCAGAGGAAATTTGTGCCGAACAGATAGAAGAAATTAGCGTAGATGGGGGTAAAGTCAGGCTGAGAACTCCGGCTGAAGGGGAACCCTGTATTTGGAAAGACTATAAAGCCGTTTGTGCTAACCGGGAAATTAGAAAGGCTTGGTTTGGCGAAAATGAAGAGTTGATCAATTGGGTAAATCAACAATCTTTGTCCGACCCACTTAACTGTTTAGGAGATGGACATCCGGGAATTTGGAAGCTTATCAAACAATGGAATTGTCCAGGAGAAAAGCAAGAAATCCTCGATTGGTTTCATTTAGTCGAAAATCTTTATCGGGTGGGGGGTTCCCTCAAAAGGCTCAAAAAAGCCGAGAGTTTATTGTGGCAAGGAAAAGTCGATGAAACTCTAGTTTTAATTTCCCCTTTAACCCACAAAAAAGCGCAAAATTTTTGCCATTACTTAGAAACTCATCGCACCCGAATTGTCAACTATGATTATTTTCAACAAGAGGCAATTTGTTCTATTGCTTCTGGCGCAGTTGAATCTACAGTCAAGCAAATTGATCGGCGACTTAAAATTTCCGGCGCACAGTGGAACTCTGAAAATATCCCCCAAGTTCTTAAACATCGATGTGCTTACCTCAACAACACCTTTTAGTCGCAGTGTAGAACATTTGTTCTGACAAAAGTGACCTGCACCCTACTGAAATCCCTATCCAATCAGCATTTAGTAATAATTGAATGAGTTGAGAAGTTCCTTGCAGTAGCGCCACAATTGCATTTGTATCGAGCAAATAGCGATTACCACTCATCCCGCAGATTCCTCTGCATTGCAACCACATCTCCTTGCAGGGCTAATCGTCCCACCAAATCAGAAAAATCATACTTGAATTGCTGCTTCTCAACTGATGAAACTGGGTTCAAAACAAGTACAATATTCACTTCAACTGCCCTTAACTGCGTTGAAATATTAAGATTCAAACAACCTGATTCATCAGTCTTAGTTGTCAGTTTTAGAACTTCCATTGCTAGTAGAATCGGTGGACTTTGCCTTAGCTTAATCTTAGCGCGATTGCTCATCTATTAATATAGTTTGTTCGCACTATGGCAGAAGTGATGCATGAAACCATAGCATCCTTCTGCCCTTTGCCTTCGTTATTCAACTTTTAACTTAAGACTCAACCCAACGGTCATCTGCCTTAATTAAATTAATCAATTCTTCCACACCCTTGTCCTCCGGCACCTTTTTTATTTCCTCTCGGCCACGATAGAGAGAGATAAAACCAGGCTGCTTACCCACATAACCATAGTCAGCATCAGCCATTTCTCCTGGCCCATTGACAATGCAACCCATAACAGCAATATCTAAACCCGTCAGGTGGTTGGTTGCTTCCCGTACTTTATGCAGTACTTCTTCCAAGTTAAATAGAGTGCGACCGCAGGAAGGACAGGCGACGTACTCTACCATGGTCTTACGCAGACCCAAAGCTTGCAGAATGCTGTAGCAAACAGGTATTTCCTTCTCCGGCGCTTCTGTCAAGGAAACGCGAATCGTATCACCAATACCTTCTGCAAGTAGGGTGCCAATGCCAGCAGTAGACTTAATCCGACCATACTCGCCATCACCAGCTTCTGTTACACCTAAATGCAAGGGATACTCCATCCCCAATTCATCCATGCGCTTCGCCATCAGACGGTAAGCGGCGAGCATTACTGGTACTCGTGAGGCTTTCAGGGAAATAACAATATTGCGAAAATCTAGGGACTCGCAGATATGAATGAATTCTAAAGCAGATTCCACCATCCCTTCTGGGGTGTCGCCATAGGTAAAGAGCATCCGTTCTGCTAAAGAACCATGATTAACACCAATACGCATGGCTTTCCCTTGGTCCCGCAGGGAAATAACTAATGGTTCCAGGGTTTCCTTAATCTTCTCCCCAATTTGCTTAAATTCAGCTTGGCTGTACTCGGTGCGGTCTGCTTTCGGCTTTTCAAAGACATAAAGACCCGGATTAATCCGTACCTTATCAACATGCTTAGCAACTTCTAGGGCTATTTTCATGCCGTTGTGGTGAACATCGGCAACCAAAGGCACAGGTTGATAAGTGGCAGCTAATTTCTCTTTAATTTCAGCTAGGGCTTTGGCATGAGCCATACTCGGTACAGTTACCCGTACAATCTCACAGCCAATTTCATGTAAGCGACGAATCCCAGCAACGGAACCGTCTATATCTAAGGTATCTTCATTAATCATCGACTGCACCACTACGGGGAAACCGCCGCCAATGGTGACGCTGCCAACTGGGACTGGGCGAGTTTTGCGTCGGTGAATAGTGGTATCTAATGCTGGTAGCTGAGGTGCAGTTTGAGACTTAGAAAGAGTTTGCATAAAAATAGTTGTCAGATTTCTGTAGCAATAAGCTCAGTATTTTTTCTATTCTCTCAGACTGCCGCAGAATCAGTTGATATCTTCAATGGGTTTCTTTTGGAAGTCGGGAGTAATGAGTAGGGAGTAATGAGTAGGGAGTAATGAGTAGGGAGTAGGGAGTTAGGAGTCAGGAGACAAAATGACAGAATATTGATGAAGAAAATTCTCCCCCATCTCCCTCATCTCCCCTATCTCCCCCATCTCCCTCATCTCCCCTATCTTCCTCATCTCCCCCATCTCCCTCATCTCCCCTATCTCCCTCACCTACAATTACTCAGGAAATTCCGGTATAACCCATTGGGGCGGTTGTGAGAGTTTCTTTCTCAGGGCCTCTTCTGCTATTTCGTGCATTGTGTCTAAGTTGGTTTCTTGAATGAACTTTGAAGCTTGGCTGGCATATTGTCGGTGGGGGCATTTATCGCCAAGAACGCAGCCGTTGACACAGGCTTCAGCGCAATTTACGGTAGTCTCCACGATGTTCTCCTTAAATCTAGGCTTCAGACAACTAGCAAAAGGACTTTACTCAATTGTTTGCTAAAGTCCCGCTATCTCTATTTACAAATTTTAAACATTAATCGCTTTTACTTGATGGCTCAGTCCAACTTCCCAGAACAGAGTCCTCAATTCCTTACTCTCACTAAATCTGACCGAAAAATAGGTAATCCTATCACTTGTTGCTCCACAAGGCAATAACTCTGTATATGAGCTACATCACCCAATCCACTAAAATTCATCACTACTTCACAAAGTCTGCCATCACCCACTACTAAAGGGAAATCGTAGATAGTAGTAATGAAAGAACTTAGTAGGCAATACCGTTGCTACTAACTATAAGGAGGGTGCGATGTTAGAAAGACTATTACTCGCCATCACAATTACTTTTTCTCTATATATAACTGTAGGTTACAAGCTGCACGAATCACCTCTGTCTTCGGCAGCATTACCAGTTATCCCTGAGCAGACTGCTAACTAGCTAGCCACACAAAAAGCTGGTAATAAAAACCAGCAACTATCTATCTAAAGGTTTATCCTCAGCTTTGCTAGCAACTCCTAGTTCAACGATAGTAAAAGTCAAAATTTTTCAAAGCCTGTAGCCGTGACAGATTTAAACGGTATTGAAATGTAGATGCAGCCTTTTTAAAGGTAACCCTTAATTTTCCCTTTAATTCGTTGCCACTGATTTGTCTTGGTTTTAGGTTGTAAAGACTCATCATCTGGCATTGATTCATTGAGATAGCGGTAATGTTTCCAAATATCCCAATAAGCACAACCGGGCTGAATACGAATACCTGCCCAATGTAAGTATTCCAAAGGTTGGTTAACTTTTGGATCGATAATTTGATTCCCTTGAACTTGGAAATGCTTACTACCAGCCCAGCTACCGGGAGCCCCCCCTGGACGACGGACAATATTAAAGCGGCGTGCAATGCGCTTCAAAATCATGTAGTTGATAATAGGCTGATCGGAAGTTTTCTGGGAGAAGTCAAAGTATTCTGGATGAGCAGCACATTCTGTAAAGGTTTCATATAAATCCTGTTCAGAAATTAGCTGTTTCTTGGAACCCCAGAAACCACCGTTAAACATATCCTGAAGTTCTGCTTCAGTAAATACGTTGTCTTCGATTACCTTAGAACTAAATACGTTAGTTATGCCCCCTTTGTGTTGGTAATCGTAGCAGATAAAGTCATAATCATTTAGATAGTTAAGGGCATCAGCTATCTTATCAAAAACAACAATGTCAGTATCTATGTAGATAAACTCTTCAAATGGACCAAACCAACACGCCTGCTTACGAAACTGATTTGGTCTAGCAAAGAAACCTTCACCAAAAATTTGATAAAGTTTTTGAGAAAGACGGTCAATAAAGTCTAAATCTTGATAGACTTTTACTCCGTAACTATCTCCGAGGATTTGCGCAATTTCTTGATAGTTATCATCATAAGGAATTAAGATGACTGGTGTATCTGGGTCAGACAATCGGATACTTTTTAGTAGGGCAATTGCGTGGTTTAAAACCCGGTCATTAGCAGTAATATAAATGCCGCGACTCATGCCAAAATACTCACTTTGCTAAGTTAAGTTTGCGTAAAATACGCTTAGTCAGACTAGGGGGTTGATTGTAAGGCTTTGGTTTAGTTGTAAACTTAGGTCGCTCTTCTGGCTCGTGCAAATAGCGATAGTGCAAGAAGATATCACGGTAGGGAAAATCAATGTTTTCTCCGGCGCAAACCTTCCTGAAAAATCTTGATTTTAAGCCGATGTAGTGGAGATAGGTTAACTGCGTTCCTTGATCGTATAAAACATTTCCCCGCCTTTCAAAGTGAGGAGAAGTTACCGAATTACCTGTCCTTTTATCTTCTGGCAAATTCAGAGCAAAGTTATAAATGCTAACGTTAGAGCGCATTCTCATGTAGTTAAGCACAGATTGATTGGGGGCTTTCATATATAAAACTTCTGATTCCCCTTCTGCCAACTTGGAGATTAACCATTCTCTCTGCTCAGGAGGAAATATTCCTCGTTTAGATGCGTAAAAACCAGAACAAAAAATTTCTGATTTAATGCGTGACTCTTCAAATATTTTTAATAATTTAGGTGACTCTAAATTAAAGATATGACTTGGATCATTATACTGAAAGTCATAGATAACAAAATCAGTTTCGTCTAATTGTTTAAAGACGAAATCTAGAGAATTCATCACCAGAGTATCACAATCCAAGTAAATAAATTTCTCAAACTTACTTTCTGGATCAAATGCACAGTAGCGATGATTTTCTCCAACACGATAAAACTTTGTTTTTACCCCTCGCTCTTGCCAAATCTTTAAGGCAGTGGGATGAGTTGACCAAACCTGATATGAAAAATCCTCCCAGCGAGAAAAAAGTTCTGCATTATTTAACAAGCTTACGTTTTCTCTAGTTTCTATTTCAGCTCGAACTTTATCTAAGTTTTCATCGTAAGCAATTACGCAAACTGGAGTATGCTTTCCATGATTAACTTCTATACTGTTGAGGAGGGCAACTAGTTGATCGTAGACAACATCATTAGCCAGAGTATAAATACCATTTGTCATCTGCTTTACCTCAGCTTTTTTACTAATTTAGACAAGAAATTGAGCAAATTTAATTCGTTGAGAATTACTTGACGAGCCTCAGCAATTGCATCTTTGGCTTGATGCCAAACATCTGGGGTTTTTATCACTTCTTGGATGTATGCTAATCCCTTTTCATCTAAGCTTGGCAGCCTGAGGAAACTTCCTGGGGGCAGCAATTTGTCAGCGGCAGAGCCGCCATAGTAAATAGGTAAACACCAACCTAGCAGAGCATCCCACAATTTTTCACTTACGTACCAATCATTTTCAACGTAGTTCTCGATAGCTAAATTATAGTAGTAGGGAGCCATAACGTTCCATTTATCATCGACTGAGCCATTTCCATTAGCCCAATTAGGTAAACCCCTACCGTAAATATCTGTGTCTAAATCACTTTCAACTAAAAGTTTCAAAAATGCCAAACGCTTACGATGACTTTCTGTACGAGAGATTCCAGAAGTAATCCAACTGCATAACCGCTGTTTTTCTGGTACTCCCATTTCATTTAATTCTCTAAAAGAAGCATTGACATACCAAATAGCAGGCATATAGTCAGGAATAGGAGCAAAGTCATCAGGTCCAGAAATATATCCACAATATTCTTGAGCTGCAAGATATTCTTTTATTCTTCGCTCTTGCTTCTCTGGAAATGGGGGTTCTCGAAGTAAAGAAATAGTTCGTTCTTTAGGAACACCTCGCAATTGGCTATGTATGTCTATTTCTTGCTTAATTGGCTGCTTTTTTAGGTCATTTAACCAGCTTCTCCAAGTTTTGCTCGGCTTCCGTTGTAAGCCAGGAAAGCTATTAAAGTTATATAGTAATAAAAAATCTGGTTCGGGGTTTTGCGCTAGAACTTGTATATCACCCCAAACACCAAAAGGTTGCGGTGTTTGTTTCCACAGCCAGTCGGCTTGGGTAATTGCTTTATAGCTGCTAATCATCCCCACTGTTGTTTTATTCATCATTATCTATATTTAGTTCTTGACTAGCAGTTGTGGACGCATTGATTCTTCTACATGGTTGAGAATTTTAGCAATTCTATTTTCACAAGAGAACTGACGTGCAAATTCCATACTATCTGAGTAGCCTTCTACACGTCTTGGATGAGTGGTCAAAACTGTTTTAATGCTTTGGACAAAGGCAAGATGATTATCTGGCTCACACCAACCTGCCACTACATTCAAAGACTTAAATTGCTGTAAGGGTGGGATTTCTGTTGCCACAATTGGCGTGCCAGATGCTAAATAGTCGAAAAACTTAAGCGGAGAGGTAAAAGTAGAAGCAGTTCCGGAACAATGTGGATGAGCTAAAATGTCAGCTGACTGTAGCAAGCTTGCTAGTTTTTTTTGCTCTATATAACCCAATAATTTTACATTTTCAACTCGTTTTTCCTGGACTAGTTTTTGATATTTTTCAACATGGGGTTGGCTGCCACCAGCAAATACAAATTGAATATCAGGCAACTCTTTAGCCACATCAATCAGTAAGTCTACTCCTTTAAAGGAATACAGTCCACCAGAATAAACGACTAGATGCTGTCGGTCATTAGTGAGCAGTTTTTGTCGCCATTCCTTGGCTTGTTCAGGATATCTCCTCAGAAATAAACCATTTAAACCACTATGAGTTTTAATGATTTTCTCAGGTGGCATCCCTTGTTCAATCATATTCTCTTCCACTGTGTCAGAAAGAGTTACAGCGACTTGGAAAAAACGGCTGTTAACAATTTCTGAATCGAATTTTTCTGGTCTGTAATGATGATTCTCGAAGATAACTGGTATCTCGTTTTTAATGGCAGCTTGAGCAAAGTTCCAATCACGAGTATGAATAATCTGGCTAACAGGTTTGAGATGAATAGGTAAATAGTATTTGCAGGTAATTGTGCTAGGGTTATTTAGCTTGCCTCCGCTCTCACTAATTGGCCAAGGCATTGGCAAGGAGGCAACTTGAAGTTTATCTTCAATATTGTAAAAATTTGCTAGTTTTTTATCAGGTTTTTTGGGTTTAAAAGGACGAATTAAATCAACTGGTTTGAGAGGATGTCCTATTTCCTGGTAATAAACTAAGATACTTGAATAACCCAAGTTCGCTGCTGCATTGGCAGAATGGGCAGCCCACACTAAGCTGGCAGTATTCGGCTTAGGTAAAACTTTGTTAACAAAAAAAATATAGTGTTTAATCATAAAACTGGTACAAAATTTATTTGCCGATGCTCATCATAAGTATTCAACTTAATTCGGTATTAACTCTTTTTTGGTGAGAGCTGATTGCTAAGGAATAGATAAGTTAATATACACGCTGAAGCAGCGACCATCAGGATGTTTTTTCCTGATAGCCCCATGCCTTGGCTACCCTTAGATGTCTTCCCTGAAAATTTATGCCCTAGAAGGCAACATCTGTCTTGAGACAAACGTCCAGACTAGTATTTTCTCAATTGGTATAAAGTTTACACTTGGCCCTAATCTAGCAAAATCCCTATCTAGTGTCGAGATTAGACTTCTTGCAGAAGTCGGGGAACAGGGAACAGGGAACAGGGAATAGATATAAGAATTGACTCTTTCGTCCCTCTATTTGATTTGATTTTTAATTTTGCAAGAGGTCTATTAACTAGGAACACTGCGAGAAGCCCTCAATTGCCCGCAGGCTGCATCCTTTTCTAAACCACGGGAACGGCGCACACTAACAGTAAGATGATGCTGCTCCAAGGCTTCGACAAAAGCTTGAATCCTCCTAGGACTAGGACGCTGATAATCCACTTCACTGATGGGATTATAGGGAATTAAATTAACGTGACTCTGTAACCCCCGCAAATGTTGCGCTAACTCAACGGCATGTTCTGGTAAGTCATTAACCCCTGCTAAGAGAATATACTCAAAACTGACTCGCCGTCCCGTTAACTTGACATATTTGCGGCAATCGTCTATGAGAGCATCTAAAGGATAACGCCTCGCACTAGGAACTAACTTTTCCCGTAATTGTTGATTGGAAGCATGGAGACTGACGGCAAAGGTAACTTGTAGCTGATAGGATGCTAGTTGCTGAATGCGCTCAGGAATACCCACCGTTGAAATGGTAATGGAACGCATGCCAATCCCCAAGTCCTGATTAATGGACTTGACAGCCCCAACAACAGCCTCTAAATTCAGCAAAGGCTCTCCCATCCCCATAAACACGACATTGCTGACACGTTCCCCAAAGTCTTCCTGAACCGTCAAAACCTGATCGACAATTTCATGGCGTGCTAAATTACGCTCAAACCCCCCTTTACCTGTGGCACAGAAGTCACAGGCCATCGGACAACCCACTTGAGAAGAGACACAAACAGTTAGGCGCTTAGAGGTGGGAATACCGACAGTTTCAATAATTTGACCGTCAGCTAGTGTGAGCAGGTACTTAACTGTGCCATCCGGGGCCTGGGAACGGTAATGTAAGCTAGAGCGACCAACGGGAACATCGGCTAGGTTTTCACGCCACTGCTTTGGGAAAACAGAAATTTCTTGGAGCGATCGCACCCCTTTCTGATATACCCAGTTATGTAGCTGACGTCCTCGATAAGCTGGCTGTCCCTGTTCTTGTACCCAGGCAGTTAATTCCTCGACAGAAGCACCTAACAAGGGAGAAAATAATCTAGTTGTCCCTGGTTGGGCTAGTTTGTCCAACTTCACAACTGGGGTGATATTTTTACCATTGCTGCTGTCATCTGAATTTAGTTGAGAAAGATCGGGAGTAGCAGACATGAGGGATTACGAATATATCTATAAGATCTATATCCTAGAACTTAGCTGACATTACAATCCCATGGCGCAAGCATTACTCCCTCTAACCCTGGCATTTCAATTTACCTCTCCTGGACCGATTTTTGTTGAACTTGGTCCTCTTACTATCCGTTGGTACGGCTTATTGATTGCCTCAGCCGTCTTAATTGGAGTTACCTTATCCCAAAATTTAGCTAAGCGTCGTAACGTCAACCCAGACTTAATCGGTGATTTGGCAATTTGGTTAGTAATTGCGGCAATTCCCTGTGCCCGATTATATTACGTCCTGTTTCAGTGGGAAGATTACGCCCAGCGTCCTGACCAAATTATCGCTATTTGGAATGGGGGTATTGCCATTCATGGTGCTATTTTAGGGGGCATACTGGCAGCGACAATCTTTGCCCGTATTCAAAAAGTATCCGTTTGGTTGTTAGCAGATTTAGTTGTCCCTTCCCTGATTTTGGGTCAAGCCATTGGACGCTGGGGCAATTTCTTTAATTCTGAAGCATTCGGCAGTCCGACTAATTTACCCTGGAAATTATATATACCTCCTCAATACCGACCGCTAGGATACGGTCAGTTTGATTATTTTCATCCTACTTTCCTCTATGAGTCCCTCTGGAACTTGCTAATTTTTACTTTATTAATGACTTTATTCTGGCGAGATTTGCCCAGAAGACCCCATTTAAAAGTAGGCACTTTGGCTTTAGTTTATTTAATAGGGTACAGCACAGGTCGTATCTGGATTGAGGGTTTGCGAACTGACAGCTTAATGCTCGGACCTTTGCGTGTTGCTCAAGTTATTAGTTTAGTTGCTATTTCCCTAGGAGTAGCAGGTTTAGCTTGGCTGTATTGGCGGAATCGTTCCCTACCAGATGTGGTATCGCCGGAAGAGCAGGAGTGGGATGAGGAGTAATGAGTAATGAGTAAGGAGTAATGAGTAAGGAGTAATGAGTAAGGAGTAATGAGTCAGAATGACAGAATATTGAGAAAAATTCTTCCCCTGCTCCCCCTGCTCCCATCTTCCTTGCTCGTTGCTACAAAAAAAAGCCCTAGAGCAAAACTCTAGAGCAGAACCAGGGTGCATCTACCAATCCTTATTACTGGGAAAATGGCACCAATCCGGAACGGTAACGTTAATTTGCTAAATTATTTTTTAGATGTCTAATTTAATTAATTCTCTCTCGATGGGACAGTCCTCTTCTTCCCTTGCACCAGCAGTTTATATTGTCGGTGCAGGGCCGGGAGATCCGGATTTATTGACTGTGAAGGCACTAAAAATTCTGCAACAGGCGGATGTGATTATTCTGGCTGATTCTTTGGTGCCTAGGCAGATTTTGCAGGGTGTTCGTCCTGAGGCGGAAATTATTGGCAGTGGGAATAAAACTTTAGAAGAGATTGTACCCTTGATGATTGCCAGGGTGCGATCGCATCAATCGGTGGTTCGTCTTCATTCTGGTGATTTGACTCTTTATAGTGCTATGCATGAGCAAATGCAGGCTTTGACAGAAGCTGAGATTCCCTTTGAATTAATTCCAGGTATCAGCGCTTTTCAGGCAGCGGCAGCGAAATTGAAGGTAGAGCTAACTGTGCCTAATTTGGTACAGACGATTATTTTAACTCGCATTAGTGGTCGTGCTTCTGCTGTGCCTGAGTCGGAGGAATTGGCATCTTTGGCAGCACACCAAGCTAGTCTTTGTCTGTACCTGAGCGCTCGTCATGTTGAGGAAGCTCAAGCTAAGTTACTAGAGTACTACCCAGCCGATACACCTGTGGCAGTTTGTTTCCGCATCGGTTGGCCTGATGAAAAAATCCGGTTAGTTTCTTTGTCAGAAATGGCAGAAGTAACCGAGGAGGAAAATTTAATTAGGACAACCCTCTATATTATTAGTCCGGCACTTCGAGCTGTCTCATCTCAAGATAGCAGTAGTGAGGTGCGATTGGCTCCGCCACCGCCCAAAGGGCGATCGCGTCTTTACCATCCCCAGCACTCTCATTTGTTCCGTCCTCGTTCACAGTCTTTGGGAAGTTAGTTTTTTCTCAGGCTTGGCATCAGTCTCAACAAGTTGAGCCATTTTGGGTAGGGTGGGCAAGTACTATGGGGGGTAAAACTTGTCCACCCTACAGCTTCTATAACTATAGAGTTTGACAACTCCCATCGCTGAAAGCGAGGGATTCTTCCTTCACGGCTCAACGCCTGACAAAGGCAGTACCCTTGCTTGGTCTTACATAAAATTCTGGAGAGAAAGAAACGCGAATTAGATAAAGCTTCTAATAAAGTAGATGAAGGGATTTTGGATTTTCCTCAATAGAAGAGTTAAGGAGGGAATTTTGAGCGGAATGTTGATGAACATTCCCCCCTATCTCCCCCTATCTCCCCCTGCTCCCCTTATCGATCAAACAGTTGCAGTAGAAACTTCTTTCTCGCCAGCAATGCCCACTAACTTAGCGCTTAAATCCCACATACGCTCAGCTCTTTCATCATCGCGAGCTTGGGGGGAAACCTTTTGGGCAAATGACTTGCGACCTGATTTTTGTCTATTACCCCAACTCCAATAAACACCAGATTGACTAAACTCAGGTTCTGCTACTACTGCTGCAACCCGTTCCCCTGATAAATCCTGAGATACATATCCCCCAGTAATATGCTTTTGGAATAAGGGGAAAAGCTTCTGAAAGAGGGGATAGTGGTTGCGGAATAGGGGGGTTTCTGCCACGCATCCGGGATAGAGGGAACTGAAGACGATGCCAGTTGAATCATGATAGCGTCGGTGCAATTCCCGCATGGTTAGTACATTGCAGACTTTGCTATCTTTGTAAGCTTTGACAGGTTCAAATTTCTTGCCATCAATCATGGAAATCGGCGCTTTAAATCCTTCTGCAAAGCCTTTTAAATCTCCCAAGTCTGGACGTGGGGGAATTTTCCCTCCTAGTTCATCTGGGTTATGGGTTACGGTTCCCAGAATAACTAGCCTTGGCTGGGAAGAAGATGAATTTTGCAAATCCTCTAGCATCAGGTTACAAAGTAGGAAATGACCAAGGTGGTTAGTGGCAACGGTTAATTCAAATCCTTCTGGACTTCGTAAAGGCTCTTTTATTAAAGGCATATAGATGGCAGCGTTGCACACCAAAGCATCCAGAGATTTGCCACTAGCCCTAAAGTTATTAACAAACTGCCGGACACTTTCCAAAGAAGCCAGGTCAATATGCATAATGGTGTAGCTGTCGGAGGGTATTCCCACCTCTTGGGCTGCTTTTTCCGTCTTGGGTAAATCACGACAGGCCATCACCACATGCCATCCTCTGTTGGCAAGGGCTTTTGCTGAATACAAACCTACTCCAGAGGAGGTACCCGTGATGACAACTGTTGGCTTCTGATTTTGTTCCATTCTACTTATACTCCGTTGACGGCTGTTGACTATCTTGACAATTTCACATCAATGAGTTGTTATCTTTAAAAAGTGAAAGATGCTTGATGGTGTCAGTTGAGTATATTAAGCAATTATTAGGAACAGTTTCCAGTATCTTGAAAAAACTTTTCAAACCTTATTAATATTTGTGGGAGCAAGGAGAAAGGTAACTAGAAATTGGGTAATGGGGAATAGATAAAAATCAGGGCAAGGTAATAATCCTTGCCCTATAGTAGATAAATTTTCTATTACCTATACCTATGAATTTTGCTCATCTTTTGACTGCAAGGATGAGTTCATTAGCTAAATGCTGCTCTACCTTAGATAAAATCCGTCTAATTGCCCATAATAAGAACTTCTCCGCGCCTCCGTGTCCCCGTGTCCCCGTGTCCCCGTGTCTCCACTTCCCCACGTCAGTCCTAACTATGGTTATTCAACTCTATTTAGTGGGATACAAAGTCCTGGTTTTTAGGGAGTCGGGAGTCGGGAGTCGAGGTAAAAAAATTGAATGTACCTCATCAATTTGAGAAAAGCCAGATAATTTTCCTGACTACTCAAGCGGCTAAACAGTAGCAAAAACAGAACTAGTAACCAACTGTGCTGGTATCAAACTTAAAGTAGCCAGCAAATCGTTACTACCTGCAACTCCAATTTCCGTTGATATGCCATTATCAGCACTACCTTGAGTAATGGAAAGTTGCTCAAATGTTAATCCGGTAGCTAAGCTTAGTAAATCATTGCCGATTTCAAAATTATTAATTATGCTAGCTCCTAAACCTGGGGTAAGGATAAATTCATCATTACCAGCACCACCATCAAGGATATTATTACCCTCTCCTGCATCGATGATATCGTTACCTTCACCGCCGTTAATAATATCATCACCAGCAGCACCAATTAGCCAATCATTGCCAGCTTGACCAAAAAAGCGATCACTTCCCCTACCTCCATACATGGTGTCAGCCAAATCCGTGCCGGAGATTTCTTCAATATCTACTAAAATATCTTCTTCTATCTGACCATTCCTATCAACAGAACCTTTCACAACTCTGTAAATATCAGAGTAGGGTAAAGAACCTCTAACCATAGATTCGGTATGGACAGTTATGCCATAATTCCAGCCAAGATATTCTGCTCTATCACGATCCTCTCCCACGTCGTCATGTCCACCATCCAGGAAATCCCAACCAGTGCCACTAATTAAAGTGTCATTGCCACCATTACCACGTAAGACATCGTTGCCACTATACCCGTAAAGTCTGCCATCAGTTAAATAGTCTTCTAACCAATCTCCTTGAGTTGTACCCTGTCCCCTTGCTGAAACGATTGGGCCATTAGGAAAGTAATAACCTTGAGGATGTAATTGAGAGAAAAATTCTGTAAAAGTGGAGGTGACATCAGAGCGTTGCAGGTAGGCATCATCATTACCATAAAGGTCATGTCTACCATTTAGCAAAAGACCATCTAAGTTGCGCCAATTTAGAGCTTCTAAGGCGAGGGAAATCTTCTCACCGTCGCTGATTCCTGTAGCGAATTGTAAGTCGGTAATGGCATCACTATTATTGCGGAAATTAGCTATTGCTCCACTTGGAAGACTACCATTTTGTTGTAGAGAGGAATAATTTGTGGGAGAACCGAGAGCTATGACTCTAATACGGGAGGAATCAA
This sequence comes from Coleofasciculaceae cyanobacterium, assembly GCA_049683475.1. GTDB lineage: Bacteria > Cyanobacteriota > Cyanobacteriia > Cyanobacteriales > Coleofasciculaceae > JBAUJE01. The sequence continues at coordinate 33,675 of JBAUJE010000076.1, forward strand.
CACCAGCAAATTCTTCATGCATTAAGCCATCTTCCAAGAAAAAATTACCTTGAGAGTGACCAATTAAAATTAAAGAATTATTCGGATTATCTTCTAGCCAGTTAACAGATTCTGGTCGCCAAGCGGGTTGTTGCCAGCCTTCAGTTGCCCAAGGTTGCTCATTGACTTTATCACTAACAGGTGCAGCTTCATCGGTAAAAAATTGGGCAAAGGCTTCGACTAAATCACTATTGGGGTCAAAATTAGGAAAGTCACCGTTGATTTTTTGTTTAAATACTTCTAGGTTTCCATACTCTTGCAAAAATGTCCCTATCCTATCTCTAAAATCATTTCCTTGAGTGAAAACCTTCGGAAGATTAGTAAGCCAGTGATAAGGGTCGTTAGCTAACTCCCTAACTCGTCGATAAGTTCTATCTCTAGTGTTTAGTCCACGACGCTCATACTCTTCAATAGCTGGTTTAAATAAATGTTCTGCAAGAGTGTCAGTGAAGGTGGAAAACCATCTTGGTTCTTCATCAATATCATTACCTTTGGAAGGGTTATAAATTGGTTGAAAGTCGAGGGAACTATTAAAATTGGGTAAGATAGCAGAAGTTTGATTGGCTTGACTGTAATCAATCAGACTAAAGGTGCGCTCAACTGCTCTCCACTGACTTTGGAATCCTTCTGTAGGATTTGCACCGAAAGGAGTCCACAGTCCATTCATGAAGACAACTTTGGTTTGCCCTCGTCTTTGAATGAGTTGCTCTAGAACTGATTGAGCATTCCAAGAGTAACCGTTAGAACTAGACATCCTTCTTCTCCTACCTACTCGTCAGCAAAAGCCTTAATTGAACTGTTGATATTTACAAGGTAAGGGATCGAAGATTAGTCAAGTTAACCTGATGTGCAACTTTGTGGATGTGACTAAGCTTAATGGCTAAGGGGGTTGGTTTGGAGTTACCTCAAGAAGCCCCTTTGCTAGGGAACGTCTTGATATTAAATCTGCTTAATTAAGCATAACTGGCTAAAACAAAAAAGTAAGTGGGGCGTTCACAACAGACGAAGGTGGTAAATGCGAACGCCAGATTAAGATGAAGTTAAGCTACATTACAAGCTGTAGACCCAGACGGCGCTCATCCTCGTACCAGAGTTTTACGAATGGGTCAGGGTGTTCTTGCTACTCTATTCTTGAGGAGTTCTTACTCTCCCTACTTTAGGATTAAAAGCCAATAGGGTTATATGTCCTACCAAAATTAATAAATCCCTTTCTAACCCTGCTACCTTCTTGGCATCTGCTAGGAATGCAGGAAGTTGCACAGTAGCGATCGCTCCGGCAATAATAAACAGTAACACTAAATTGGCTGCTTGCCAGTACAAACCAAATAACAAAAGCACACTAGCAATTACCTCGACAATACCCGTAATTGGGCCTAGAAAACCAGGCAATCCAAACCCGACAAACTTCTCTGATGCCATAGACCAATTAAGAGCTTTAGGTAAACCATGGTAGAGAAAAATAGCTATTAGCATTAGACGTAGCAGCAAGAGAGAGTAAAACTGAAACTTATGATTAGAAAAAGTACTATTCATTACCAAATCTCCTGAGAATGCTTTACTAAGTTTGCAAACTTTTGCTGTATTTTGAAACGATGGGACAGACGGCTCAATGGTTCGACAGAATAAGACGCACTGAACGATCACCGACAATGTAAGCGTGTAGCCAACTGAAAAGAATCAGCCAGCGATTACGCCAATCAGGTAAGTAAACCAGGTGCACAGCTAACCACATAAACCAGGGTAAAAAACCTGTCAGTTGAAGAAAGCCGATTTTACCCACTCCGGAATAGCAGCCAATAATTGCCAATCTGCCCTTATTGAAATAACTAAAGGGTTTGAGTTCTTTACCCCTAAGTTTCCGTTGAATATTCCTAGCAACGAAAACCCCCTCTTGGAGAGCTTCTGGCGCTACACCAGAAAGAGGCTTCTTGTTATGGTCAATATGAGCCAAGTCTCCAATGGCAAACACCTCCGGGTGTTCTAACACTTGCAAGCTAGGTAAAACCCGAATTTTGCCCTTCTGAGCTTGAGCTGGTGTCGGCGAACTGGCGGGAATCGCACCTGCTAATCCCACTGACCAAATTACCGTCGCTGCTGGTAACCAGGTATTATCCTGCAACCTTATACCATCAGCACTGACTTGGCAGACTTTCGAGCTTAGCATCACTTGCACACCAAGTTTGCTTAGTCTGCGGTAAGTATACTTACTCAAAGACTGAGAAAACTCTACTAGCAAACGCCCTTCAGATTGTAGAAGAATCAGCTTAACTTCACCAAGATTAAGTCTAGGGTAATCCTTTTGCAGAGAATCCAAGACTAACTCTACTAATGCTCCTGCTAATTCAACCCCTGTAGCACCACCACCAACAATGGCAATAGTCAATAATTGCCGTCGTTTAGCACCATCTAATTCCCCTTCTGCTTTCTCAAAGCAATGGATAATCTGGTTGCGTAAACTTACAGCATCAGCAAGAGTTCGCAGAGGAAAAGCATGCTCAGCAGCTCCAGGAATACCAAAAAATTGGGCGCGACTACCAGTTGCTAAGATTAGGAAATCATAGGAGATTGTCCCTTGAGAAGTTTGTACCAACTGTGCAGCAAAGTCAATCTCTTTAACCTCTGCTTGCAGAAATCTTGTATTAGGAGAGTACCGCAAAAGGTTACGGATAGGGATAGCTATTAGGTCAGGACTTAATCCTGCCGTGGCTACCTGATAGAGTAAGGGGACAAAAGTATGGTAATTATGGCGATTAATTAGGAGTACTTCTACCTTAGCCTTGGCTAAAGATTGGGCCGCTTGTAAGCCACCAAAACCAGCCCCAACAATAACTACGCGAGTTTTCTTTTCCATCGCAACTAAAGGGATTGATAGCTAGTTATAATGGGATTCCCTGTGGGTTGAAAGGTATCAGGTTGAGATTCAACGGTGATTAACACTGATTGAGCATTGGTCAGCTCTCTAGGAGATAACTCTACTGTCACCAGACCTTTATCATCAGGTTTGAAGTTAATACAACCAGTTTTTTTACCTGGAGATACAGCCCACAATCGGTAAACTTTTTCACCGGGCAAAGGTTCTAAGTTTTTGAGAACTAGCATCGCTTTTTGCTGTTCAGGAACAATAAATAAACTTCCTGATGCTGTAGGTAACTCCTCCATGCCTTTAAGAGCCATGAGGCGATTATTCGGTTGACGCAAGAGAGCTGTTAATTCCTGTTGCTGTAGTATTTCTGTTTCTTTTAAAGTGAGCTGATAACGTAATTTATAGCTATTAACCCCTAACCACAGGGTACTAAAAGTGGTGATGGCAGCTATTAGCCAACCGAGTCGATTCCACTGAAATGGAAAGCTACTAGGTCGTGGAGAAGGCGTTGCTGCTGAAGCTAAAATACGACTACGCAAATCCTTGCTGGGTGCTTCAGAGGATAAGCTATAGGGCATCAAAGCTAAAGTTTCTTGTATTTGTCTGATTTCCGCCTCTAGTTGAGGATTAACTGCTAACTGTTGATTAAGCCAAGCAAGTTCTGCCTCGTCTAAATCGCCTAACACATAACCGGCTAATAGCTCTTGGATATTATAAGATTCAGGAGTATCACTCATGCTTCTTCTACCCAATCTCGTAAAGTTTGTCGAAGTTTTAGTAATCCTCGGCGACAATGAGTTTTCACTGTTCCCAAGGGAAGATTTAAGCGTTGAGAAATTTCTGAATGACTCAATCCTTCGTAATAAGATAGTTCAAGCACTTGACGTTGTTTAGCTGATAATTTCTGAAGTGCCTCCTTAACCTGTTTGGCTCTTTCATCAGTAGATACCTTTTCTAGGGGAAGAGGGAGACTATTTTCATTAGTAAGTTCCATCATTTTGCCCAGATTTTGCCACCTTCTCCACCAAGAACTCTTCCTACGTAGGCGGTCAATTGCTTGTGAGCGGGTTAGCATCATCAGATAACTGTAGAATGAACCACGCTGTTGTTGGTAGTTAGGACGAGCTTGAAGATTGAGAAAAACTTCTTGAGTCACGTCCTCGGCTTCTTGAGAACTAGACAGCATTTTTTTGGCTAAGCGATAGACAATTAATCCATAACGGTCATAAAGAATACCTAAAGCCTTGATATTTCCTTCTTTAAAGGTGGCAAACACTGCCTCATCTGTTTGGAGAGTGAGGGGATTATCCCTATCCACAGTCTTAGGTAGCAATGGATCAGGCTCTATTGAAGTCATAATTTTCTCAAGCAAGTTTGTGCTAACTGCTCCATTTGATGAAGTCGGCACTTGCGTTTAGTCCTCCATGTTTGCTGTTTTCTGCTATGTTTAGCAGTTTTAATTGGATGGCTTTCAATAGGTATACGCACTCACGGCTTGTTTGGATTCACTTTGAATAAATACATTAACAGGTAAGACTCTCCTTCCCAAACCTAAATGGGTAGGTGTTTTCAAGGCTCAATCGCTTTATCCCTTGGATAAAGCGGACTTGAGTGGCACAGTAGTACATTTGAACGGGGAAGGTTCAGTTGTGACAAAGATCAGCAACTGTAAATTTCGCTCACCCCTTAGACATTATCTCGGTCTAGCGGCGAAAGAAGCGGACAAACCAAATGATTAAAAACGGTACGCAGACAAGCAAACTCCATAGAAAGGCTGGGGAGAGAAAGATGGAAAGGTCTTGTGCTGAATAGTCTTTGGGTTTTTCTAGATATTCTACGGCTACGGTGGCGGTTAAGCCGCTTACTGCGAGTCCGATACCTACTAAGGCGATAGTGTTATCGAGGGCGCGATCGCTTTTGGTTTGTTCGAGTTCAATAATACCTTGAATAGTGTTATTGAGGTTTTGCAGTAGGGTTAAGCCGGGGTTGAAACTGGCGTAGTCGGCTTCTACTTGTCGCTGGTATTTTTTGGCATAGATTTGGCGATCGCTGAAGGTTTTGAGGAATTGCAGGTCACTATTGGGATAGTTTTGAGCCATCTCAGCTATGCGAGATTGGTAATTATACAGGTTTACTTCAATTGTGTGGATTTGGTTTTCTAGATAATTTAAGGCAATTGTGTAGTCAGATAAGTTAATAAGATTATTAGTTAAATGTTTTTGAAGTTCTTTTAACTTCAGCTTATTTTCTTGAGACTGCTTGGGTAATTGCTTAGCTAGTTCAATTGAAGGTTGGATTTCTATATATTCTTGTTTTAGTCTATTTTTTTGCTGACGGCTTTGGTAGTATGCCCAAACTATCTTATGGCGGTATTGGAACAGGTTTAAAAAGTCGTGGTAGACGCTGGGAACCTGCTTTCGCATCTCATTGGGGGTTTGGTGGCGAGGAAATAGCCAGATTAGGACGTGATGACTTTCTTTTCTAAATTTCTGCCAAAACTCTTGAACAGGTAAACCTTGGTTTTTTGGACAATACCATAATTCAAAGATAGTGCCTTCTAACAAGCTACCCTTACCAATAAAATCTCGGTTCCAGTCATAGTTGCTGACAATTTGGGTGTAGCAGTCTTTGGCTATATTTTCAATTTCCGTATCTGATTTATTTTCTGGTAGATTTCCCCACAGTAACCAGGTTTGTCCAATTGTTCCTGTTTGGTGTTTGAGGCGTTGTTCTATTTCTTGTTTAAGTTGGGCAAAAGGCTGATTAGCAAGAGGTTGGGGTTCATAATTGGGTTTGTGGTCAGCATCTCGTTCGCCGGAGTAGTTTACCTGGAGTGCATAGGTATCAGACATTTGTAGGGGATAGTACCAGCCATCTAGATGTGGGGGAAAATCCCTGGTTTTGGTTTCCAGTAACTCAGTGATATCGGCATCACTAGATTGACGTTTTTGGATTTGGGCGTATTTTTCTTGAAAGGTTGCTTTGTCTACATCGTTATATATTTTATTGCAGAACTGTTGGCAGTTTTGATTGATTTTATTTTCGTCTTGCCCTAAGCCCTTCTTTAAGTCATAGAGAAATAGGTCGATGCTGGGATAGATAATTTTGTCTGACATTTAGTTGTCACCCTTGAGGGATTTTTTAATTCGTTGCAAAAGATTGGGTTTTGTCTCTTCTTTGGCAGCAGCAACTGAGTCATTGGCGGTAAAGGTATTAATTACTGTATTGGTTATTTCTGGAGTAGGTTGGTTAGATAATGAGGGTGGTTTTTCTCCTTTGCTGCGTTCTCCAGCTTCTTGCCTCAGAGTAGTTAGGGTTTTTTGGTAGACTGCATCTAAAGGTGGGTAGTTTTCGGCAATTGTATCTAGATTACCGATATTATTTGGATTGGCTTTAAGATTTTCGCCAATTTCATTTAATTGAGTTTGGATATGGGCAGGCAAGGGTTCTTCTAGTTGGGATAGTGAGGTTTGAAAGGCTTGGAGGACAATTATATCGTTTGGTTGCATGGGAGTAGTTAAGTAATAACTTTACGGACTATCGGAGAGGGCTAAGCATTTGGATTATATACCTTGGTTTTCTCCAATAAATTATCCCCCAAATGCTTAGCCCCTACATCGGATTTTTGACTTTGAAAATATATCCTATCCTCATAACTGTGGGGTAACAGGATTTCAAAGTCCCCCAGAATTGGGGGATTTAGAGGGCTAAGTAAACTCATTGCATCAAGCTGCTAGTAATTGTAAAAGCAGCCCAGTAATAGGGATGGTTGAACTTTTTCTGTTTCTTCTGGGATAGGTTCATTTCTTTTATTCGATTTAATTCATTTCTAAGAAAGGGGCGTAGGGTTGTTTCGTTCTTAGGGAGTTTGGCAAAGATAAGTTTATAGATTCTCTCTAGTTTATAATCGCTGAGATTTCGTAGCCATTTTCTAGTCTTGGTGAGGGCAAGGACTGGGGGTTTGCCTTTTTTGAGTTGCCAGTAAAAATGCATCATAAATAAGCTACTGGCGTTATCTTGCACTGTCCAGAGTGTACTAACTACGCAGCGAACTTTTTGGTAGAGAAAGGCACTAACTAAGCCGACGTAGTCATTATCAATAGTTTGGTTGCCAGTTAGGGCAGTTTCGCAACTGGCGAGGGTGATGAGTTGGTAGTTTTTGAGGGGAATGTGGCGGATGTCGTCTAGGGTGAGTTTATCTTTACCACTGAGGAAGAGGGCAGAGTTTTGAGGGCGTTGGAAGTTGTAGGCAGCGTGTCCGGTAAAGTGAAGGATGCTGTAGTTTTGGGTTAGGGCTTTTGTGACTGCTGCTTTGCTGGCTTGAGTGCTGGCAATGTTTTGGGAATTAGGGAAGAGTTGAGTAATAACGGCGGATTCGATTTGGGAGTTGGGGAGTATTTCTAGGTCTTCACTATCGGGATATTCGATGCTGAGTAATGAACCCCCCTCATTCCCCCCGAAACGGAGGGAGGCAAGATTACTCCCTCTCCTTGTAGG
>JBAUJE010000077.1:0-51989 GCA_049683475.1 Coleofasciculaceae cyanobacterium
AATCAAGGAAGTATGTTAATTTGATGTCTAGTTTTGACAAGATAGAAAAAATCGAAAAGTAGCTAGCTGACTGCTGCCGCTAACTACTTTTTCTCTTGTTTGACCTGGTTAAATAATTTCCTCTGTCTTTGAGAAAAATTGAGGTTTTTCTCTAACTTAATTATTGAAAAGAAGCATCTAAAGTTTTGAGCAAATAATCATTATACACGCTATAACTGCTCGACAACTCTTCATGTTTGCGCTTTCTTTGCTCCTTATAACTTCTTACATGAATATTTGTTGATACTCTCTTTTTCCTTTTGAGTAAAGGCTAAAATTGGGTAAGTTTCTGAGCTTTTATATAGAAAAAATAAACACCACGTTGAAACAATAGGTTGGGTTGAACATAGTGAAACCCAACGCACTAATGCTAACTATTGTTGGGTCTGGTGCCTCGACCCAACCTACCCCCTGAATTAGAGGCTAAGTTAGATTTTCCAGCAATCCTGAATTATAGCAGTGCGATCAAGTAAGTTGCTACTTCTCAAATGCTTTGGTAAATGCTAAAGTTGCGATCGCAGCTGCTGATAAGGAAACTGGGTCTGCCATTGAACAATACTCCTCAAAGAAGTTAAATGAGCAAAATACCTAATCACTCTTTCAGCTCAAACAACCCAAATTCTAGATAATAAGTAGACGGACACAATTAAATTGAAGAGGTGCTACTACAAATAATTAGGTCCACTACTTACCAAAACAATCTATCCCAATCAATCCTTGCGCAGGGGGTCTGGGGGAGGCGCTATGCTGCTAGCACACCTTAGCGTAGCGGTAGCGACGTAAGGAAGGAGCGTCTGCTAGCCGGCGGGGGGTTTGGGGGGAAGTCCCCCCCAAGCCAGGGTTTTTACTAAAAAAGACTATTTTCTGCATAAGTCAGTAAAATTCGACAGTTAACCTAGCCTGTTTCCAGGTTTGCTGAGAAAATATATTTTTAATGAAAATTAATATTAATAAATGATGCCTGCAACTACTTCCTACGCTATCGACTTCGGCACTAGTAACACCGTTATCACCCGCCAAAACCCTGTCACCCAACAGCCGGAAACCCTCTCTTTACCGGGTTTGTCCCTACAACTGGCTCAAAATCCTCCACTGATTCCCAGTTTGCTTTACGTAGAAGATGCAGCTCAAGGTAAAGTTATGGTTGGGCAAGCAGTACGCGATCGCGGTCTTGATTTAAATAACGACCCTCGCTTTTTCCGTAGCTTCAAACGGGGAATTGGTACAGACATTCAAGGATTTCTACCAGAACTAGATGGGAAAACCATCTCTTTTGAGCAAATTGGTCAATGGTTTCTTCAGCAAATTATTGCCAAATTAGAACTTGACCAAGCAGATTCCTTGGATTCGTTAATTTTAACTGTACCCGTAGATAGTTTTGAAGCCTATCGCCTCTGGCTAACAGGAGTATGTCAGTCTTTGCCAGTAGAACAGGTGCGGATGTTGGATGAACCGACGGCCGCAGCTTTAGGCTATGGTGTAGCCGAAGGTGATAATTTGTTGGTAATTGACTTTGGTGGCGGTACTTTAGATTTATCTCTAGTTAAATTAGATCAAACCACTCAAGCTAGTAAAAAGCCCCTAGGTTTTATCCTGAAATGGGGTCAAAAATCTTTAGGTAAAAGTTCGGCGCAGAAGCCCCAAATTGCCCGTGTTTTAGCAAAAAGTGGACAAAACTTAGGAGGTTCCGACCTTGATAATTGGTTGGTAGATTACTTTGTTGAGAGTCAAGGTTTAACTAAATCACCTCTGACTACTCGCCTAGCTGAACGTTTAAAAATTCAACTTTCAGAAAAACAATCAGCTCAAGAAGTCTATTTTAATGATGAAACCTTAGAAAGTTATGAATTAAATTTAGACCGCAATACTTTTGAAAACATCTTGAAAGAACGGCAGTTTTTTGAGATTCTAGATGGTAGGATGGAGTATGTCCTGCAACAAGCGCGACGGCAAGGTATAGAAGCCTCAGATATCGATGCTGTCCTGTTAGTTGGTGGTACGGTAAATATCCCAGCAGTACAGAATTGGGTGCAAAAGTATTTCGACTCAACAAAAATCCGCTGCCAAAAACCCTTTGAAGCCATAGCTAGTGGCGCACTTCAGCTAACTCAAGGTGTGGAAGTACAAGACTTTCTCTACCACAGTTACGGTATCCGCTACTGGGACAGACGCAACCAATGTCACAATTGGCATTCCATCATTAAAGCAGGACAGCCATATCCCATGAATGAGCCTGTCGAATTGCTCTTAGGTGCATCCCTGGAAAACCAACCCAGTATTGAACTAATTATCGGGGAATTGGGGGCAGACACAGGTGGAACTGAAGTTTATTTTGATGGCGATCGCTTAATTACCCGTCCCTTAGGAGGTACTAAAACCTCAGTACAACCCCTCAATGATCGAGACGGGGCCAGGAGTATTGCTAGCTTGACACCTGTGGGAAATCCAGGAAGCGATCGCATCAAAGTTCAGTTTTGGGTAGATAGGGATTGTTCGTTACGCATCACTGTTGAAGACTTATTAACAAACCAAACCCTCTTAAATAATCAGTCGGTGGCTCAGTTGAGTTAAGGAGACAAGAGGGACAAGTAATTAACTATTTTCTATTTTCCATTGACCAATTCACAATTCACCAAACTGTTGCCGATAACGAGCTAACAAAGACTCCATTTCTGCCATTTGTTGCTGCGTCTGTTCAGCACGTTGGCGTTCCTGTTCTGCTACCTCTTGGGGTGTGGGAACAAGTTCTCCTTCTGTCGTAAACCAGCGCAATTTTGACTCATGAACTCCCAAATATAGCTCCAACTGCTGACTCCACAACTTACCCTCGGCATTAGGTTCTAGTTCTTGATAGCAACCGTCTATTAAATGGAAACCCTTAAATTCTAAACTGTAAGGGTCAAACCAGAAATAATCGGGGGTACGGAAAATATCTTGATAAATCTCCTTCTTTAAACCTCTGTCAGTCTTGGCTGTCTTAGAGGAGAGAATCTCAACAATAATATTAGGATATTTACCCCCTTCTTCCCAAACTGCCCAACTTTTCCTAGGTTTACGCTCAGTATTAAGCACAACAAAAAAGTCAGGGCCACGGAATTGCTCAGACTTACGCTGCTGAGGACTATAGTAAATGGTAATATTACCCGAAGCATAGAAATCTTGACGGTCACTCCACAGCAATTCTAAGCATTGGATAAGTAAAGTTATTTGTAGGCGATGCAAATCTGTTTCCAAAGGAGGCTCATCACTTTCTAAATCACCAGGCGGAAAAATAACGTCTTCCGATTCAACTTGTTGAGTTTCTAATTCTTGAGTAAAAGACATAATAGAACAGTCCTTAAGGTGAATTGAAAATGGTTTTTCCAAAGGGAACAGGGAACAGGGAACAGGGAACAGGGAATAGGGAATAGGGAACAGTAAGTTGAAAATGGCAAATTGTTAATATAAAATTGAAAATTGCTTATCTCCTCCTTCACCCCATCACCCCCTCACCTCCTCATTCCCTCATTTCCTCACCCCATCTCTAATCTACTACCTCCAACTCCCGCAGCGCTCTTTCTAAAGCCGCTGCTTCAAAATTGAGCTTCATTGCGCCGTGAAAGCTTGGCTTGACGGTGATATCGTCGATTGTGTAGACGTTGACGAATCCAAATTGTACGGCTTTTACTTCTGCTTTTCTGGGAATTAATTCCACATATTTTCTCAAGTAACCTGCACTTACCTTTAGAGCTACATCAATTCTGTGGTAATTTCCTACATTAACAAAGCCAAACATTTTGATATCAACTTGAGATTGTTCTTCTTGGATTACATCTTGCAATATTAATAATCCAGCATCAATTAGCTCCTCCATTTGACCAGGATCGGCTAGGTTCTCTTTATATAAACCAAGTAACTGAACTAAGGTTGTTTCATCTTGATTCTTGAGAACTAGATCTAAATTAATACCTAGTTTTTCTTCGTTGACATTTGCTTTAAGAAAAGCAATAGTACTTTCCTTAAGACTGCGAACTTTTTCTTGGCTTCCATCTTCTGTTGGCGATAAACTATTTTCTTCGCCACTATCGACAAGTCCCAACTTGAGCATTAACTTGTCGAGTCCTAGTATTTGCCTTTGGACAGCAAGTAATAGCATTGACCTGAGATTAGAGCGCAATTCCCCAATGGGGTTGAATAGCCACCAAACTTTGCGTACTGGGGAAAAGCTGGGTAGATGTTCTCCTTGGTTCCAACGTTTTTTTAGTTCTTGGTAGGACAAGTAGGTATCGAAAAAGTTTATCTGCCAAAAAGGAATCTGTATAAACAACTTACCTGATTCAAAGCTCAATGCATGCCTAACATTGCGATCAATAGCAATTTCAATTTCGTAAAGTTGAAAAATACTATTGTGCTGACCTAAAATCCCAATGTGAAAATCTCGTATAAAATAACCAGCAGCTTCTATTTGTTGTAATACTTTCTTTCTGACTTTTTTAAAAGAAACGTTCTTGCCCAGCTTTAAGGATATATTATAAGCATCTTCAAGTTTTTGGATTTTACCGGCAGGAATATGCCTACGCCTTAAAGATTCACAAACTTCCTGGTCTTGACTCCTTAAAAAATCCGTGGCGTATTCCTGGAAAAAGCCTTGGAAATCTTCGCTATTGGTGCTGTGGTTTAAAGGGCGATTCATAATAGAAAATTGAAAATTGACAATTGAAAATGGAGAATTAGAGATAACAGACAACTCTCATCAGGCAACAGAAATCCCATTCATTGTCTTCCCCTGCCTCCCCTGCTCCCCCATCTCCCTTATATCCCTGTTACTAAAAAATGTTAAAACTTCAGCCTCATCATCTCCAGGAGATTCAGACCCATGCAGAAAGCACTTACCCGGAAGAGTGCTGTGGTTTATTATTGGGTAAACTAGCCAGCGATGGCAAAACCTTAGTTGAGGTGCTGGTAACGGAAAACAGCTGGGATGAAGAGGCAGCTGACAGTTTTGCTGTAGTTGCTGACAAGGCAAAATTGTCATCTAGCAGACTTAATAGGTTTAGTATTGCGCCAGAGGTAATGCTCAAAGCACAAAAAGAAGCACGCGATCGCCATCTTGATATTATCGGCATTTATCACTCTCACCCAGATCACCCAGCAATTCCTTCAGAGTTCGATCGCTTGATCGCTTGGCAACAATACTCGTATATTATTATTTCCGTCCAACAAGGTAAAGCTTGTGACCTCAAGAGCTGGATAATAGATGATAACCACAAGTTCCAGCCAGAGATGTTAGAGACGTAGCATGCTACGTCTCTACTCGGCTATTATTTTTGTGCTCCCTAGGGAATTGCCATGCTAAATCCTAATCTGGAAGACATCCAGTTAACGAAAGAAGAATACGGGCGCTACTCTCGACACCTTATCTTGCCAGAAGTAGGGCTAGATGGTCAAAAACGCCTAAAAGCTGCCAGTGTTTTGTGTATTGGTACAGGTGGACTAGGATCACCTTTGCTACTGTACCTAGCTGCTGCTGGGATTGGACGCATTGGTATTGTAGACTTCGATATCGTAGACAGTTCCAATCTCCAGCGTCAAGTCATCCACGGCACATCTTGGGTAGGTAAACCAAAAATTCAATCTGCCAAGGATCGGATTTTAGAAATTAATCCTAACTGTCAGGTTGACCTTTTTGAGGTTCGCTTGAGTTCCGAGAATGCCTTGGAAATCATCAAACCTTATGACATTGTTGTCGATGGCACCGATAACTTTCCCACCCGCTATCTAGTTAACGATGCTTGCGTGCTGTTAGACAAGCCCAATGTCTACGGTTCAATTTTCCGCTTTGAAGGACAGGCGACGGTATTTAACTACGAAGGTGGCCCCAACTACCGTGACTTGTTCCCCGAACCACCACCCCCTGGAATGGTTCCTTCTTGTGCAGAAGGTGGTGTTTTAGGTATTCTGCCGGGAATTATTGGTGTAATTCAGGCAACAGAAACGATTAAAATTGTCCTAGGTCAAGGCAAGACCCTCAGCGGTCGTCTTTTGCTTTATAATTCTTTGGATATGACTTTCAAGGAACTGAAACTGCGACCGAATCCAGTTAGACCAGTCATTGAAAAGTTAATTGACTACGAGCAATTCTGTGGTATTCCTCAAGCAAGAGAAGAAGAGGCTAAACAGAAAATGGCGATTCCAGAAATGACAGTACAGGAACTCAAGCAACTACTTGATGGTGGTGCGAAAGATTTTGTCTTGCTTGATGTTCGTAATCCTAATGAATACGATATTGCCAAGATTCCTGGTTCTGTACTAGTACCTTTACCAGAAATTGAAAAAGGGCCAGGTATTGAGCAAGTCAAAGAGATTCTCAATGGTCATCGTTTAATTGCTCATTGTAAGATGGGAGGCCGTTCTGCTAAGGCATTAGCAATCCTCAAAGATGCAGGGATTGAGGGTACTAATGTTAAAGGTGGAATTACCGCTTGGAGTAAGGAAATTGACTCATCAGTGCCTGAGTATTAAGGTTTGAGCTGAGTAATATTTGGGGTGGGTTCTAGTGTAACTCACCCTATTTTTTGTGCTGTAAGAAGTTAGGACTTACGCAGTGAAAGGGAAAAATCAGAGTTCTAGGCGATGGGGAACGGGAATAGGGAACAGAGGATTACAGCGATTCTAAATGTCTGAGTGCGTAAGTCCTAACTCAAACAGCTCCTCTCTTTGCCAAAAGCGCTGTACCATAAGCTGCGGCTGTTTGTTTTGAGGTTGATACGGGGACTTGCAAATGGCGTTCTCGCATAGTTATCCAGGTAGTATTTTTTGCTCCTCCTCCGGCTGTGTATATGCGGGTTAGTTTGGTTGCGCCTAACTTTTGTAATAATTGATATCCTCGCGCTTCAATACGTGCGATGGATTCGAGCAAACCGTGTAGGAATTCTACTGAGTTAGCTGGTTGGGGTTCTAGTTGAGGTGGTAGATGAGGATCGTTAAGGGGAAAACGCTCTCCGGGTTGGAGTAAGGGATAATAATTTAGGGTGCTTTCTTGCTGGGGATCAATTTGATTGCTGATCTTTTCTAATTCGGCATCAGAGAAAAAGTGACGTAGTACAGCACCGCCAGTATTAGATGCTCCACCTGTTAACCACAAATTCCCCAGTCTATGACGATAAACTCCGTAATGAGAATCTTCAACATGGGTATTACTTAATAACTTTAATACCAGAGTAGAACCCAGGGAAGTTACTGCCTCACCAGGACTTTTGGCACCACTAGCTAGAAAAGCAGCAATACTATCAGTTGTACCAGTACAAACTAGGCAGTTAGCAGGTAATCCTAAGTTACGGGAAATTTCTGGAGTTACTTCACCTACTGGTGTACCTGGGGCAAGAACTTGTGGTAGTTTTGGCAAGGCTGGTAACTGTTGAATCCAGTTAGGGTAGCAAAGATTTTGGGTATCGTAGCCGAGTTTTAAAGCGTTGTGATAATCACTAATTCCTAGCTTGCCATGTAAGAGAAAGGCTAGCCAGTCTGCTTGATGTAGGAAATAGCAATTTTCTACTGACGATTGATGATTTTCCCTTAACCAGAGAAGCTTAGCGAAACTAGAGGTAGTGCTTAGGGCAACATGGTTAGGGGGTGCGATCGCTTGTAACTTTTCCTTGACTGCTATTGCTCGTCCATCGTTGTAAAGTATTGGTTCTTCAATTGGTTCTCCCCTGGCATTACATAAGAGTACGGTTGAGGAAGTACCGTTAATAGCAACTGCTTTGATTTTTTCTCTAATTTCTAAGTTAATTCGCTCAATTAAAGAAAATAAGGTTTTTTGCCAGTTAGCTGCTAAGTTGGCATTTTTTTCCGATACTGCAAAGGAAGATTGGGTTTCGGCTTTGATGGTTTCTTGCTCATCTATTACTACTGCGCGTGCGCCAGAGGTGCCGAAATCAATGCCAAGGTAGAGGTTCATGGTTAGCTGAGATAGCAATTGCTCCTAGAATTTAATTAGAGTAACCCACAGATAAGAGAAATGGTACAAGTAATTCAAGCAAGCGAACTTACGCTGTATGATCTCGAAGAGAAATTTAACCTCCAGCAGGTACAGGATGAGCAGTTTTTCCCAGAGTGGCAGGAAGATTTGGCGGAGTTAGCTGAGACTGAGAAGCAGTGGTTAGATCGAGTTAAGGCAAATTTTCTCTATTTAGCCAAGTACCCCATGCATGAGGAAGTAGTAAAAATGGTGGTGCTGTCTCCTTTGCTATCCCTAGCTGGCTTTTATAATCCTCCTTTTCGTCTTGTGGCAGAGAAACAAGTAGAAATTACTTGTGAGGATGAGGACGAAATTGTGCGGGGGAGAATTGATGTACTGGTTTTACACCAACGCTTGTGGGTAATAGTAATTGAAGCGAAGCGTAAGCGGTTTAATGTCTTAGAGGGTGTACCCCAAGGGCTATTTTATATGATGGGGAATGCTAGGACTGAGCGGCCTATTTTTGGCTTGGTTACTAATGGTAGTGAGTTTTTGTTGATGAAACTGGTTCAACAAGAGCAATCGCACTATTCTTTATCGAGGCTTTTTTCTTTGATTAATCCTGGAAATGATTTATATCGGGTTTTGAGTATTTTGAGGCGGTTAAGGGAGTTGGTAGTATGAAATATCTGAATATTTGCTACTTGCCCAGGGAGTCATAGCTATCAGTCTCGTTAGAGTTTTTCTCCTGTGTCTTGAGATATTTTGACAAATGGATAAGCTCATTTGCATTTAGATTGAGTATTTATCTATTACCTTTAATAAATTTATGTATCTCAATCTAAATGCTGAGTAGTTTACAGGCTTTTACTTTGAGTTTCTCTAAGTTTGTCTAAAGTTAAATCATCAGTCAGTTGAAATCGGTCAACAGCCCCTCAGTCAGAATTTTCTATTTTTGAATTTTATTAACATTCAACATTTGTACTTCTAAAGCTATGTCCCCATTGTCGGAGTCTTGTCCCTCTAAATGTTCCAGTAACTCCTCAGAGCTACTTTTAGCTTCTGCATCTTGACCACAGCACCCGTCTTCCCACTCATCTCCAGGATTGTGTTTGCATTCTTTTACTGTCTCAGCACCCTGATTGCTTTGCATAATCTGATTTCCTCTTAAAATAATTCTGATCAGACTCTATATAGTATAGTTATAAGCAGTAATAAGCGGCAATAGGCGGCAATAGGCGGCAGCCAGTTAGCGACTGTGGTCTAGCGAGACTGGGTTTAGTAGGCTACTCGTTCTGGTTAAGGAAGTAAATGTGAGGGAATGTGATCGCTTGGCATTAACAAATTATCTATAATCTCCTCACGTAAATTTCTAGAGGCATAACACTCTCCACGAATACACTCTAGTATTAGGTAGTTTACATAAATATAATCTTCTAGAGATTTGATGTCTTCCTTTGATAGAATGACCCCATGGCCTACATCTAAATACCTAAGCATTATCTTTCGTAAATCCTCTGCCCATTGTTGGCAGACTATGCTGGAAGCATCATGACATGGTTGATGCTTTTGTAGATCTACTAGTTCTTCTACTAACTCCGTATAGCTAAGTTTTTCCGCTCTCTCAATTGCTTGCTTGAGTCTTTCACCTATGTCTGAACTCTGTTGCACATTAAGACGTGCTTGGGCAAATTCACTCACCCTCAGTAGACTAGTAGGCTTAGCAGAAGCATGTTCCTCTGCGTGTTCGACTGCTAAGGCATGAGTGGCAGCTAAATCTAGTGTTAGTAAAGCCCTTGCTCGCGTGGGAGTTGTCTTCTTGCGTTCAATGTTGAAATCTCTCATCGCGATCGCCAGCTTTTCGGCGACTTTACGATTAATCCTATCATCGGGACTTAGATTCGTGTAGAGATCAACGTCTAAATCTATAGCTAAGTATAAGGCTCTCCAAGCACTAGACTTAACCTGAGAAGTAGTGGTTACCCTGTCTAACCAATCCAGCATTGCTTGCAAAGCTTTACTCTTAGCAAGGATATTAGCTTGGTAGAGCATTAGTTTGAGGAATTCATTGGCACTTGGTAGTCTTTGCCCAATTAGAATAAACACTTCCCGCCAGTGACGTTCAGTTAAATGCTCCTTAACTATCCTGTTAATGATGTTTGCTTCTTGACTCTCAACAATGTACTCAGCTGTAAAGTATTCCTGAAAAGTTCGATGGGAAAAAGAGTAGATATCTCTAGCTTGTTGCACTAGCAAGCCGTGATGATACTCAATTGCCCTTAAAACTGCCATAGTATCTACCTCTAAAGTTTCTGGTTCCACTCCTGGAATATTTTCAATAAAATGACAAATTTGTTGTTCTAGCTCCCATTTCTGCCATAAGTACTGAGGTGGTAGATGGCTATAGCCGTTATAAGCGATTTCACTGAACATATTAACTTTACGCTGTCTTGATAGTTTATCTCCATAAATAGGATCACGATCAATCCGGCGGCTAGTATCCCATCTCCTTAAGAGAGCATCTATTGCATCTGCATAGAGAGCATAGCGATTTTTAGGAAAGTTGTAACTATCTTCAAAAGTCCAACATAAAATTGTCAACAATAAAGGATTAGTAGCCAATTCTTGTACAGAGCAATTTTCTGCTAATTTCTTGAGAAACTTTGCACCTGTATCTGATTCTCCTTTATTCTGAAACCAATTGCTAATAAATATTTCAACTTGCTCTTTATCAAAGTTTGCTACCTCTACTTCTGTAAAATTAGGAAAAACATATTCAGAAGCACCTGTACGGCAAGTCATAACATATTGATTTCCGGGATAGCGCTGGAGTAATTTGTCAATTTCTTGGTAGACGCGTTTGCTCTCTTCTTGGGTAACTTCATCAAGACCATCGAGTAAAATTAGGCAATTACCTTGTTCTAGCCATTCACGCACAATTGATTCAGTATTAGGAATACGTAATGTAAATTCCTGGATTAATATTTCGATCAGACTAGATTCAACTGGTTCCTTGACAAAATCTCTTAGCCTCAAAAAGAATGGTATTGTTTTTTTATCATTCTCTTCGTTGGTAAGGTTTAAGGCTAGATATTTGAGAAAAGTAGTTTTACCTGCTCCTGGTCTACCTAGCACTAGTAATTTGGGATAGTGCTTTACTGCTTCTATTCCAGAAACTTTTTTCTGATTACGGTTAAAACTAAAATGCCTAATATCTTGATAGTCATCATTCTCTAAATTAGTTAGCAATTCCTGGAGACTTTTTCGTTTCTTTCCTCGAACGTTTTCAATGAAATTAACTTTGATATAGATATCTTCTAAAGGTATAGACTCTGTCATCTCTAGCACCTTCATGGTGCTACACTTATTTTCTAGATGCTTCCAGTAAGGATCAAGCCAATCTCCTTGTAAATCTACCTTGACTTGAGCTAGCTGTCTTTCTGCTTCTCTGTAACTATCAATTTCTAGTAAAACCCCACAAAGATAATTCAGATTTTTTTCCTGCATCCTAGGAGGTTGATTAGAATTAAAAAAGTTACGAATAGTTCTATCAGCAATCAGAACACTATCTGTTTCATCTAGTTCATCCTTATAAACTCTATTCAGCCTATTTACTAGAGAGCGAGGCGAACTACCAAATCTCTCTGCATAGGCTTGTTTGAGTTTTTCAAAAACTTCTTGATTAATATCAACCGCTGCCATTTATATTCTCCTTGTGACTTTAAAGTGAAATAAGATTCATACATAACTATCTACAAATTATCACTAAGATATGCAGACAAATAAGATTGCCATTTATTGCCGTTTAATTCCGTTCGATTCCAATTATTTTTTCTATAAAGTTTGATATCATAAAAGATTATTTTATATTAAGCCGACCAATTTTATGATTTTTTTGCAGAACTAGTCACTTAGAGAGATAGTCAGTTAGAATTAGCAGATAGTAACTTATCAAATATTGCTATTATTTGCTATTATTTGCTATCAATTGAAAGTTGAGTTCAGCATTTACTGCATAAGTTTCTAACAAAAGAGCAAGAAGTACTATAACTACATCACAACAACTGACTTTGGTAAGGAATGCCTAAAGCTTTACTCACTAAACTGGGATGTAAAGTTATTGGTTTCCACACCTTGCTTGCAACGATAGGTCTATTTTTGGGGAATGCAGCCTACATGGGGTAGTTCTACTAAGTTCATTGATACAAGCTATCACCACTAACAAAAGTTAACTTAACAGAATTACACAACAGACTCATGTCCAACCAGAGCAAAAACAACGAATCTCTTCCAGGTCTTCATCTTCAACGTACACTTCAAGGACATGATGGTTTAATTAGCCGACTAGCTTGGTCACCAGATGGCAAAACCCTTGCCTCAGCCTCTTTCGATAGTACTATTGGACTTTGGAATCCAGAAAGCGGAGAACATCGAATCTTAAGAGGTCACTTCAAACGAGTTCAGGGAGTTGTCTGGTCTCCTGACGGCCTAATCCTTGCTTCTTGTTCTTCCGATGATACAATTCGATTCTGGGATTTAGACTTAGTAGAAAAGAAAGAAGAAATAGCCACACCGACCGACGTGCACACCACAATAGCCTGGTCTCCTGATGGTCTTATTGCTTCTGGTGGAATGGTAGATGGTTACTCTATCTTGTTCTGGAATAGGAAAACTAGAAATCAGCAGCTCTTAGAAGGGCACTTTGGGCAGATTAACAGCTTGGCCTGGTCTCCTGATGGTAAATTATTAGCATCTGGTTCTCATGATGCCACCGTTCGGATTTGGGATAGAGAAACGGCTCAACTGAGAGGATTACTTCAGGGTCACTCAGCAGATGTCTACAGAGTTAAGTGGTCTCCGGACGGAAAATTACTAGCATCAGCTTCTCTTGATAGTACTATTCGGATCTGGGAGCCAAACACAGGAAGAACTCTATTTGTTTTGGAAGGTCATACTGATTCTGTCAATTGTATTTCCTTCTCTTTTGACGGTAAGCTCCTAGCTTCTAAGTCCTCTGATGGAACAGTTAGGCTTTGGCGTTGTGACACCTGGGAAACCATAAAAGTAATAGAAGAATCTACTGCTAAGCACTTTCATTTTGGTCTAGATTTTCATCCCAAACTACCTATTTTGGCAACTTTAGGTGAAGAGGATACTGCCATTCGCATTTGGAATGTTGACCTTAATAGCCTTTTCACAGCTTCTCCTATTAACTCTTATGTCAAATATGCCTGTGCTAAAGTCGTCTTAGTTGGTGACAGTGGTGTTGGTAAATCTGGGCTTGGTCTAGTTCTTAGTGGTGAACCTTTTCAACTGACAGAATCAACTCATGGTCGCGTTGTTAAGACTTTCCATAGCTCGGAGATAGATTTAGAGGATGGACACAAAGAAAAGCATGAAGTACTGTTGTGGGATTTAGCAGGACAACCAGGTTATCGTCTGATTCACCAGTTACATCTCAATGAAGTTGCTGTAGCACTGATTGTTTTTGATGCTCGAAGTGAGACTAATCCTTTTGCCGGGGTATACTACTGGAATCGTGCCCTACGTCAAGCTCAAATTCTACGGGGTAATTCCGGAACCCCCCTCAAAAAATTGTTAGTAGAGGCCCGAGCAGATCGAGGTAGAGTAGGTGTCAGCTCTGAGCGGATTAAGAAGTTAGTGAGTGAGCTAGGTTGCGATGATTACATTGAGACTAGCGCCAAGGAAGGATGGCAAATTCCGGAACTAAAAGACAAAATCAGCGAATCAATTGACTGGAATGTGTTAGAAAAAGTCATCTCAACAGAACTTTTTCGGAGAATTAAAGTCTTTCTAATTGAAGAAAAGCAGTCACAAAGACTACTACCTTCAATAGATGAACTTTATCGGTCTTTTTTACAATCTGGAAAAGCTCCTACTAAAACTTCTGAACTGCGTGAGCAATTCGAGACTTGTATTAGACATGTAGAGTCACGGGGTTTAATTTATCGACTCAGCTTCGGTAATTTTGTTCTACTCCAACCTGAATTGCTAGACTCATATGCATCAGCTATTGTCAATGCTGCTAAGGGTGAACCAGAAGGGTTAGGTAGCATTCTGGAAGAGGACATATTAGCAGCAAGATGTCGGATGCCAACAGATGAGCATATCCAAGATAGAGAACAAGAAAAGCTATTGCTAATTGCTACGGTAAAAGAACTACTTGACCGCGAAATCGCTTTGCGTGAGCAAACAGAAGAAGGCTCACTATTAGTTCTCCCCTCTCAGTTTACCCGTGAATGGCCCCCAGCTCCTGACCCAGAAGGAAAAGCAGTTATCTTTGAATTTGAGGGAGCAATCTTAAATATATACACGACTTTGGTAGTACGCCTCTCCCGCAGTGAGCTTTTCCAAAAGCAGAAAATGTGGAAAAACGCCGTTATTTTCCGAACACTGACAGGAAATGAGTGTGGAATGTGGCTACGTCCGATTGAGGAAGGACGAGCAGAGTTAACCTTATTCTTCAAGCCGGAAGCAACCAAGGAGACTCGTAGTCTGTTTGAAAAATATGTCCATACTCATATCAAGCGTAAAGCTTTGCCAGAACGTATTTGTCGCCGCCGCATTTTTGTCTGTCCAGAATCAGAATGTGCTACACCTGTAACAGAGCTACAGGTTCAGCGTCGGCGAGAACGAGGTTACGACTGGATTAATTGCAGTGTTTGTGATAATCGTATTTCCTTGCTAGATCAAGAAGAACAACTCAGTTATGCTCAACCCTCAGGAGTTCATGAAATTGATAAGGCAGCTGATACTAAGCGGGAAGTTGAAAAGGCTGTTTCCATTATTAGAGGTAAGATGGAAACTAAAGAGTTCGATGTTTTCCTTGCTCACAATAGCCGAGATAAACCTCAGATAGAAGCGATCGCTAAGTATCTTAGACAACGTGGTTTAAATCCCTGGTTAGATAAAGAACAAATTCCTCCAGGAAGATGGTTTCAAGATGTTATCCAACAAGCAATTCCTCGGGTTAAATCGGCAGCAATTTTCATCGGTGTTCACGGAATTGGTAGGTGGCAAATATTGGAGTTACGAGAATTTATTAGGCAGTGTGTAGAAGAAGAATTGCCTGTAATTCCAGTTTTATTACCAAGTGTGACTGAACTACCGAAGAATTTATCGTTCTTAAGTCAGTTGCACGCGGTGCTTTTCCGAGAGGAAAAGGGAATTGATGATACGGAAGCTTTAGATAGCCTAGAATGGGGTATCGTAGGTGAACATCCACGTAGAAGGTTCCCATCCTCTTCAATTACTATTGATGTCTCTGAATAATTAGTCTTAATAATTTTTAGTACTTGCAGACAAAGATGTCTAAAGACAATCCTGCTAAACTCAAAAAAGTATCAGTTAGCCTCCCTTTCGGCATCGGTGGTGCTGAATGGGAAGCTGATCCAACAGAACAAAGGGCGGCATGGTCACTCTATGTTGAACTGGTAACGCGCATCTCTGTCCAATCTCTCGAATCTGACCAGGGACTCCTGAGGGAGGCACTCAACTCACTATACAGTTTGTTCACCATCACGCGAGGAATTCTCAGAGAAGCTGGACCAGATGTGGGTATATCCATTAACTCGGTTGGTGGCATTGCTATTGCTGTACTCAATAAGGGTATACGTCCCTTCCTCTCCAAATGGCATCCTTTCTTACAAGCATGGGAAGCACAGCGTCCGCCAAATGTCAGCCCTAAAGAGCATGAAACAAATTGGTCTGAAGAACCCAGGTTGCGTGCAGAACTTAAGTTACTAAATCAAGACCTAGAAAAGTATGCTAATGCCTTGGCAGACATCGTTGGTATAGAACAATAAGGAGAAAATATTTCAACAGTTCTCAACAAATTACTGCCCAATGATTTCTGTCAACCTAAATCTGTCAACCTAAAACAGAATAACTCGCTTGGCTAGCTACTTAGCAAAAGAGAGCAGGGTAATATAGCGTTTCTCATACTTGTGAGGTACAAAGCTGTTGGCTTTAATGCCACAATGCCGCAATGCAGTTTGCGGAGCAGACGCACCTTACGTCGCTACCGCTACGCTAAGGTGCGTTAGCAGTATTGACCGTTAGGGCATAGTGGGTGTACTCCACCCAGATAGAGAACTGCTATAGTTCGCCCTAACTCCCTAATAATATTGCTGCCTCGTGCTGATCAGAAATCTATCATAGTACTTCTGATCTTCAAAGCTGCCCATATCTAGGGAGTTAGGGTTGCATGCTCGGTAAAACTTACCTACATCCAGTTTCATGACTTGGCTAACTTTGCTTATTGAAAAGGTAGTTGCTTGAGAAGAAAATAGCTTCAGCTTAAGCAACACCTAAACCCTTCAAAATTTAGCTGGTAAATTATTTAAGTGTGACTCACCCATAACACCGCCACCATTGTGATTTGCCCTAACTAATTCCCAATTTTCCTGAATGTATTTTAAATCTTGGGACTTAGCTAAATAGTTTTCGACATAGCCGCAAGAACTACAGACATAAGTATCAAGAAAAGCGTAGCGATTGCTGGACTTTTGAGAGTCCATAGTGATAGTATTGAGAGCCACAAACTTGCGATTTGTATTACTGTATACAGCGTGGGAAGCACATTTAGGGCACTGACCGTTCTTCATCTTACTAATTGCCTTAACGTTAAAACCAACTAAATTATTTTTCTCCCGCAGGAGAAACAATCCGGATAAAAATGCCAAACCACGGCGAAAGCTGCTGATGCTCCCTGAATTGAACCCTGTTGTGTTCGCCGGTGGTACTTCTGTAAGTTAGGGTTAACAGAGGCTGCATTATAGCAAAGTCCAACAATCTCCGGGTGTTACCTTGGTATGGTGCTAAGCTAACCTAAATCTAATTTTTTTACCTACTCCCCAATCGTGATCAGGTGGCTTGAATTGAAAATTGTTAATTGGACCAAGCTGCGTACTTTACTTCCCTGTCTCCCCGCCTCCTTGTTCCCCTTATCTCTAAAAAACTCGCCCGACTCCCCACTTTCTTGACTAGGCTAGGATGTAGGATAGCTAGTACCATGGAAAAAACTGACCATTGATTTATCTATGATCATTCATATCTCTAATGAGTCCCCATCTATGGCAGATTTAAGTGGCACATGGCTTGGAACTTACTGGCAAAAAGAACTCCCTACTCGTTTTGAACTAACCTTGCTACAAGCCGGTAATTCTCTTACCGGTAATATCCTAGATGACTGTTATTTAGGAGAAGCTTCCTTAACAGGTGAGGTTATTGGACGTACAATTAACTTCACCAAGCGCTACATCACTAATGCTCGTCATTGTGTAAACTACACTGGCACAATTTGCGACGATGGAGAATTCATGCAGGGAGAGTGGAAAGTAGATTATTTTAATTATGGTAACTGGGAGGCTTATCGAAGTGATGACAATCTTAGCCTTAATCTGGAAAATATTCGACCAGAGCAAGTACCCAGTTCTACTCAGGGTTAAATTGTCTTAAATATTTAATTTAAAATCGGGGCTATAAGCTAGATCTTGATCTTTATATTTTAATTTTCAGTGGTCTGGCTTTCGTTTCTCCCCCACTTAAAAGTCTCTTCGGCTTTCTGAGTGTGAAAATGGTGATGTTAGTCACATTGACCTTGTGAGATAACTCAATTTATTGCTCTAGTTCCGTCACTATTTTATCTGGAAATTATCACAGATAGTATGAGTTGTAAATCAAACTTTTCCGGTAGAAAATTTCAGATAATATTAGTATTGCTAAATTCTTCTAGAGTTTAGCTAAGCCCATGTTTCAGAGAGAAATAAAGATATGTCCACCACATCACCCCAAGTCCCAGAGAAAACCATTCCTCAAGAGCCAGTCGAAAGGGAATTGGGTAAGGCTTTAGTTCGTACTTTGACCGCTTATATGGCTATGCAGTCCGTAGGCTTGCTGGGAAAAAATTCTTCTTCCAAGTAGGAATGTACTACCAGGTAAATCAAAAATTACTTTCTAAGCCAATTGGGGAGTACCAGACGGATAAACTAAATGTCAAGCCCAGCAAACTTGCCCTACTAGTATCTACAGTGGGGCAAATCTTTTGTCTAAAATCTGCTCCAACTATCAGAGCAACTAATTATATGGTAACGGACATATCGGTTAGGACATTATACTTTGCTGTGAAAGTAACGGGGAACAGAAAAATGTTCTAACAGTTGTGACGACTGTTATCCCTGTCAGGAAATTGAGTTTTAAAGCCCGTAATATAAGAACTTTAGGTTAATTATCAAAGATGTCTATTAAGGTGCTCGACGAATTAAGGGAATAAGGCAATCATGGGCTAGTTGATAATGTTTAGTTGATGAATCTGGCATCAAAAATACTAGTCCAGAGCCGACCAAAATCTCTAAGACTAAATTGAGATTCTCAATTTCAGAGGCTGAATATCGTAGTTTAAAATCTTGCTCCAAGTCAGCACTAGTTTTAATGGTACGCGTTCCTTCTTCCGTAGTTAGTAAGTACAAAACAAGACGGGTAACCTCTTCATTTGCAGAACCACAATCTTTAATTACTTCTTCTAAATAACGCTGAAATAGCTGGTCTTTCGGATTAGAGTCAAGCTGTTGATAGGCTTCTCTGGTGGTGATGTTATCCCTTTGTAGCTGGGAACCTAGCAATTGTAATTCTAGGGGATTCACTTCTTTTGAAGAGATGGCTAAATCCTCAACCAGTTTTTCAATTAGTTCATCTTCTACATAAAATTGAGCCTGTTTGGTTAAGATGCTGATCACTGAGTAAGCGGTTTCTGGTGAAAAACTGCTCAGCTGGTAGAGATTATCTGAGTTGAGGATATCGTTATTAATGATATCGAGCTTGGCTGAGTTCTCCCATTCCAAGAGATGATTGAGATAATCCTGTCGCAGCGATAAGACTACTTTAACAAAGGGAATATCTAGGCAGTTCTGTAATAGATTCCAGAATTTCTGCCTGTCAGAGGCTTGAGGATAAGCAGTAAAAAACTCTTCAAATTGGTCGAAAATTAGAACAGTTAACAAGTTGTGTTGTTGATTTTGCTGTAACTGTTTAACAATCTGTTCTGTTTGATCCAAGGAGCTACGCAAAATTACGTCTTTTTCTGCCAGCGCTTGTGCTAATAACTTGCCTATTTCCCTGACACTATCCTGACTGTAAGTTTGCTGTACAACAGTTAAAACTTGGCGCAAACCAATCATGTGATCTCTTAAGGTGGGTATTAACCCCGCCTGCAACATTGAACTCTTGCCAAAGCTAGCTGGTGCATGAATTACCGTCAGCTTGAGATCATCACGCTCAAAGCGTTCTACCAGTTTATCTACATCAGGCTTTCTGCCAACAGCTGCAATTGTTTGGGCAATTATTGGTGTTTGGTTAACAGGTGGTAGAGCAGGGTTGTTAATCTGTTGTTTGGGACGCAGACGATTAGCACCGATAAAAGCCTGAAAACCATACTGTTGGGCAACAGCAAGTCGTTCCTGCTTAAAGCGAAAGGCTGTCAGGTATTGGCCTTGTTGGAAGTAAACATCTCGTGACTTTTCCAGGATTTGCAGATAAAGTTCTGGATCATATTGTGGTTTGGTTTGAATTCTGGCACTTTCTAAGGATTTGGGGGCTTCTTCTGCTAGTGATTGATCTAGATGCTGTTGGGCTTGCGCCAGGATAAACAGGTATCTACCCCCATGAAACGAGCGCACAAACTCTAAGTTGGCGCTATCTTCCGATGAAAAGTTAGTTACAATGTCAAGGGCTTTTTTCGCTTGCTGGTAAGCATCACTCCAAGCAGAAGACGCTAGTGCCACTTCTGCTAAAAAGCCATAGGCTCGTGCTAATCTTAATTGCTCAGAATAAGTTTCATGAAGTTCTCTGGCTTTTTGGGCAACTTTTTTGAGTTCATCCCACTGCTCTAGCTTTTGCAACACTAATGCTAAGGCTAGGATAAATTTGGCGACTCCCTTCGGGCGCTGATGTTGCTCAAAGACCTCAATACATTGCTGAAAATAACTTCTAGCTTTGCCAAAGGCTTCTGGATACTTAGCCCGATTCTGTTCAGCATAGGTTCCCCACCATAAACCCAGACAGAATAAAGTGCAGCCGATACGCTCTGTTTGAGAGGGGGTTAGCGGAGAAGGGGATGAGGAGGTAACTTCTTGTTCGTCTGGTTGTAGCTTCCCCAATACCGGCCAAACCTGCTGCCAAAGCTCTAAGCTACGCTCATAGTGTTGTCTAGACACCTCAAAAGAGTTTTCAGCTGTTCTACCGAGGACGAATTCTAGACTA
This sequence comes from Coleofasciculaceae cyanobacterium, assembly GCA_049683475.1. Taxonomy (GTDB): domain Bacteria; phylum Cyanobacteriota; class Cyanobacteriia; order Cyanobacteriales; family Coleofasciculaceae; genus JBAUJE01. The sequence continues at coordinate 20,258 of JBAUJE010000077.1, forward strand.
GCCTCTAGTTCAGGCTCTAAACTTACTCCTTGATTTTGTAAATCCTTGTAGGCTAATTCGAGTTCAGCACGACAAGTAGAACCAATTTCCAAGTTGAGGGCCGCACTGTTGAGAAATCTACCTGTACCCGCTTCAAAAACCTTATCAAAAACTGGCTTGGCAGTATTTTCAATTAAATTCACTAGTTGCTCCCTCGGACTAGCAAACTTAATTATTGTTGTCCAGCTATCAAAATCTGGTGCTAACCGGATGAACTTTTGTAAAATTATGTCATTAACCCATAAAATAAGAGGGAAGGGAAAACTTTTAAGGAACTGCTCTCTAGCTTGGTTGGTAGCAATGACCAGTTGATCAATCGCAGCTACTGACTCTATACCAAAGACCATTAAAGCCTCAGGCTGTTCATCTTGGATTCCTTGTTGTATCCTACGATGAAGCTTAGTTGCCGATTCGTCTAGCACTAACTCACTGAGCTTTAATGGAGATAATTCCCGCAGCTGCTGCAAGATCTGCTCTCGCAACTGTGCATAGTTACAACGCACTAGGAACGGGGCAAATTCTCCTTGAGAAAGTCCGATGGCTCTCAGGAGTATTTGCAAGGATTCTTGATTCCCCACAGCCACGTCCTTTACTTCGTCAGATTCTACCATTAGCCTTAGTTCTTTAATCTTTGCCAAAACTGGATTATTACAGAATCAAATCCTAGCGCCATTTCTGGAGAGAAAGTGTAAGATTTAATTAGGTTATGAACAACAAACGAGAAGAATCTTACCTCAGACGACCCAGAAGCAGGAGCGATTTGTTTAGGCAAGCTCACCAAGTTAGTCTCTAGTCTGAACAATTCTCTGAATGCCAATTTTGTCACATAAAGCCCTTTCTTGGGCTGCTCAATATCGAATATCTGGGGGAACTAGCCCCCCAGAAAAAACTAACGACTGAACAGTACCCTACTGAGCAAGATTACCTAAGTTAAATAGGAAGGGTACACTGCTTTTGGAATCACTCCCCATAACCAGAACTTTCGGCATCTGAGCACCACCTTTGCGCCAAGCTTCAATGGCTTCTTTTTGTAGCACTAACTCACCACCTTCGGCCCGCAGTGTTTCTGCTAGCAGTCTTTGTGCTTCTGCTTTACCTGTAGCACGATTAATGTCTGCTTGAGCCTCTTGTTCTGCTTCTCTGGCGACATAAACTGCTCTTTGCGCTCGCTGTTCGGCAATTTGTTTATCCTCAACCGCCCTAGAAAACTCTGGGGAGAAGTTGAGGTCAACTACGCTGGTATCGAGTATGATGATGCCGTACTTTTCTAGGCGTTCACCTAAAGCTACATCAAAGTCTTGCTTCAACTCAGACCTTTTGGTAATAGCTTCTTCTACTGTCCTGAGGGCAGCAGCAATTTTAAAGGATTCCTGAGTTTGAGGTGCGATAATTTTTGAGACAATATTTTGTAATGTTCCTTGAGTTCTTCTGATGGTAACTACTTGGGTGGGATCAAGGCGGAAGTTGATGGCAAAGCTAGCTGATAGATCTTGAAGATCTTTAGTTGAACTTTGGGCTGGTACTTCAAACTTTTGCACCGTGACATCATAGATATCTACGTTAGAAATCAGTGGTGGCTTGACGTGAATACCTTCTAGTAAAGCACCATCTCTAGCTTTACCCAAAATGCTGATTACTCCCGCTTGACCTGGATTGATAATCACAAAAGAATTTAAACTAATCAGGACAAGAGCTGCTATTACAACTCCTGCAATTACAGACGTAATATTTTGTGTACTCTGACCTCTCACTTTTTTGTCTCCTTATCTTGAGTTACTGGCAACTCTTCCAGCCTATCAATCTTCTGCCTCATTAGAGACTTTAAGCAAATAACTCCGGATACTTTTCTTTTGTCCAGGGGGCTAAACCGGCTTCAGGATTTGCTAACTGACGGTTGAGAACATCGATGATATTTTCCATTTTATTAACTACGTCGAAAATAACAATATTACAATTTTGACCCAGAGAATCTGTAAATTGGCTAACGTTATTATCTAGTTGAATATAGAACTTTTCATCAACTTCGCTACCAAGACCAATAATAACGATTTTTAGTTCATCTTGATTTTTTAGACGCTTACATGTTCTCTCAATTAGTTTGAGGAATTGGTTGCGATCGTCAAATTGACCGTCGGTGTAGATAATAATGAAACCTTCTTTATCACCTCGACCATCAAACCACTGATTTATTACTTTCTCTAGGGTAGGGGTAATAAAAGTGTTGCTATCTGGATAGTTTTCATCAAAAACACTTTGGATTTGCTCAGGATCGGTAATATATTTATTTACTTCACAAGGTCGATTAGGACTAAAGAAGGTTAAGATAATATCATCACAAATTTTTTCTTCTCCTACTTTAGTGCGAAGAATCCGAAAAATATGACCTTCCAATAATTCTTTGATGAAGTCCCAGCGAACCATGCCGCCAGTTTCACTATCTTTTCTCGTCATTGAACCGCTTTGGTCAACCAAGATAAAGACATCTCGATTGCAAATTTTGTGACTTGGCATATAACTCCTTTTCTGTATCAATAATTGCTTAGTTTCTTGAAGCCAATTCTCATTAAAGACTTGCTTGTATATTGGGTTAGCAATATCTATAATTTTATCGAACTTTGCCACTAAACCTGATATTAGTAAGTCTCTTTTGGCTGTACTAGCTTCGTTAAATTGACAACCGCCAGAATTAGCCAGTACTCGGCTATAGAGATTAATAGCATATAATTTTCTATCACTTAGCTCCGGTGTACCCGTGAGCAAACGGTTTTCAATGCTCTGTAAGTGTGGTGCGGCAATTTGTATTCTCCAATCTGGCAAAATCTCGCTTTTGACTAGTTCCCCAATCTTAGCAGAGAGAGTAGAGTCAGTTTCTTCCTTAAGCTTGTTGCTTAATAAATTAGATAATAGTTGTGTTAAGAAAGGTTGTCCCCCTGTCCAACGGATAATTTCTGACAAAACGATTGAAGAATTATTGCTAACCTTTTAATGGTGTTTGCCACAAGGCTAGACCTACCCATTTGAGCCGCTGCGAAGATGTAGCAGGCGAAGTTCTCTTTATCCTTATTTATTTTGAATAAATTGATCTAGTTGCTCGTCTGCATGGCGATAGATATAGGTAAAGGAGTTAGGAGGTGAAGTACCTACTTTCTTACCTAGATGTATTTGTCCTGTCAATCTTTCCACTGACTTCGAGATTAGTTTAAGTATTCCTGCTGACATTAAGGTTTTTTACCTAGATCATTTTCACTTTTACTTTCTTTTTGAGTTAAAGACAAAGCCTCTTTAAGAAGAGCTAATAAATAAGCAAGAAAGTGCTGACGGTAGGAAAGAAGCTGGTTAGCAAGCCAAAATGGTCGTTTGAGGATATCTTGATAATCCATATTTTGCCAAATATCTTCTACAGATAGCACAGTTGAGGAGGCTATTTCTTGCCAGTCTTCTGACTCTACTAAAGTGGAGAGACTGCGCCAGACTTGGGCATTTTCGAGAATTTCTCTTTCCTGAAGTCCGGTGACAACGACTAAAGAACCTGTTTCTGTAGGCAAACAACTTTGCTGAAGTTCTAGGGCTAGTTGATTCCTCAGTTTAACTGAATTAGAGCCGATTTTTTTAGTTAAATCTGGTGGTTTACCAGTACTCAACTCTTCTGGGGTAAGCTTAGTTATCTTTTGCATATTTTCTAAGCAAGCTTGAAAGCCTTCCTCACCACCAAAAATTATCGCTTGGTTAATTTCTGTTGTGAAATCTGTTAGTTCATCTGACTTTAAAATGCGAACTGCCAGTTTTCTGAGTAAATATTCATCAGAGTTAACCCCTAACCAAGCAAGGGAAATGCGAATTTGGCGACCAAGAAAATCTATTCTGCCATCTGGTTCAATACCAGTAACTAGCAAAAGTAATCTCTGAGCATCTAATCTCTCCAAGACGACAGAAGGAGTATCGCTATCAATTAAATTGATAACCTCTGGCGAAAGAGGAGGTACTTGCCGTTTGCTTGAACCGTCTCTGTAAATTTGAAGCCAGCGGTAGTCATAATCTTGCTCAAAGCCACGACTTTGGACATATATATCCATGGTTAACTCTTTTCTCCCTAAATATGGAGCCATTTTTTACCTTGCAGAATGCTAAAACCACCATTTTTCTTACAGCCTTTAGTAAACTGTTCTACAGCCTGCTTAAATTCAGCATCTGGGTTGAAAATCTGACGAATTTGGTTGAAAATTGGCCAACTTCTTTGCTCTAGGTAAAGCTTAAACAAAAAGCGCAAGAGATATCGCAACATTTGTTCGCTATCTTGGGGACTATAGGTAGCATCAAAACTAGTTTTAGTAAAGGTAAAAACTGGTTGACCATTTCTCTCCCCTGCGACGAGAAAGATTACACAACCAACTGTTTGTACTGGTGTAATAACCACAGCTACTTTATCAGCTAAACCCGGTGCTTGGAAAAATTCCAGCAGACGAGCATATTCTTGTTCAATACGCTGACAGAGTAGCTTGGCAGATTCTTCATCTTGCACATAGGTTTCACATTTGACAGGTGCTAGAATTACCAATTTTGGCTCATTTAAGTTGCGGTAAGCTATTTTAAATAACTCAGTAATATCATTGGGCTTATTCCTCAAATGGTGCCACTTTCCTTTAACCTCCATGATGGCGGGAGTATCAATTGCTATTACCACAGCAGCAGATTGCTCAAGTAGCTTTCTTACATATCTTTTCTCTGCTATATCCTGTGAGGAAATATAGCCACCAGGATAGTCACGGAAACACAGCTGTAAAGATGGTTTTTCGGCTTTCTTGCCAATAGTAAAGTTGAAGGGTTTAATTGAATTAGGACCAGCTGTAGCTGCTGTTCCTCGTAAACCTTCCTTAGCTTCAAATGTCTCGGCTAGACTTCTCAATTGCTTGAGATACTTTTGTAAAGTTTGCTCAGTGTAGGGGTTGGCTGGTTTAAGTTGAATATTCACCTCACGAGTGGTTGCCTCAAACTGCTCATACATTGAGGTTAAAAGGGTTGTTTTACCCACACCACTTGCTCCTAGCATGGCGATTTGCAGTTCTGTTTCTTTGCTCATTGAAGTCTCCTTACTTACGAAAATTATTTAACAAATTGGATTGCTTTCACTTGGCTAATTGTTGCTACACGACTAACTAAATTTTGCCAATTTTGCTTGTCGTTACTGTTTTTATCATCGCCAAATTCAGCTGACCAAATTTGCGCTCTTTCCTGGTAAAATAAGATATCCCACTCATCTTTGATATCTTCGGCACGCAGTACCTGATCGACAAAGGTTTTAATCACGCCAAATGCCACTTGACGAGGTTTACCGGACAAGTCTCTCAGGACTTCCTCACACTTACCAACAGCTTGCTGATAATTTGCCTTAAGATAGGCTTGCACTTCCTCTGCACTGGGGTTTGCTCCTAAACGAAATCTGCTTTTATTGGGGTTAAGGCTATCCATCTGCTTTTGAATTTCAGCTTGGAAATCTAGCTGATAGGACATTTGAAAGTTAGCTAGAGTTTGGAGGGGTTTCTTTAATTTATTTTGCTGATCAAGTACTGTTTCTGCCATTACTCGTAGAAACTCAGCCCCCCGAATTGCTGACAATTGTTTTAACTCTCCCAAACGTCCTTGGTTTACCAGAACTTCTGTCACCAAAGATTTCTCTTCATCAATACAATTCTTTAATCCCTCATTCAATTCTTCAAAATGCTGGGTTATATATGCTCGCAACTCATTGAGATACCTACCATAAACAATGCCGTAACCTCCTTCAGCATATTGTCTAACTTCTATCTCCTCAAGGGAGGGGATTGCTGTATCATTATGGCAGTTACTAATCGCGGTTTCTATCTTTTCAAGCAAGATATCTTCGCCTGTTTCCTCCCCCTGACTAATTAGTTGATTAAGTAGTTGATTTAAACCCACAGTTAGATTTTGCCAAACCTGACGAAATAGTTGTCGGTAGCGGCGATACTCATTATCTGCTGATAAACCTTCTGTCCAAACTTGCTGTGCTTTTTCTAACTCAGTATTAATGGCACTTTGAAGTTGGTAGAGACGTTTTTGGCAGGAGTTAGCATATTCTTTGTCTAGATAGGTAATATTATTGAGTAGATAGTTGAGCAGTTGCTCTAATACCCGATTTGCTTCTTGGGTGTCAGCACAGTTAGCCGTGACACATTCGACAACCTCAAGGTAGTTTTCGGCTCTAGTTTCTGCTAAATTTTTACAGTTATGGTAATTATCATTGGTGTGGTTGAGGAGTAGAAAAGACCACTTATTAATGGGTAAATCGGTTAAAGCTTGGTTGGCTGTATCATAAAGTTCTACGTCTTCTTTACCCCAGAAGTCTCCTAGTTTCTTAGGCATGCGTACAAAGAGGACGAAATCTACATCTTGACCTAAAGTTCTCAGCAATCTTTCTTCATCTCCAACCCCAGTATCTCCTAAACCGGGCATATCAACTAGGGCAATTTTCGCTACATCAGCTTTATTGAATTGGCAGTAAATTTTAACTTCCTTTACAGCAAGGTAGTTAAAATAAATTCTCTCTCCCTCTGCTGTTTCTTGGGCTACATATTCCCGAATTTCTTGCCGAGAAATCTGTCGGGGTGAGGGAGCTTGCAGTAACTGAGCATACTGAGTAAAGTTACTATAATATCCCTTCAAATGTTCATACTTAGCTTTAGCGGTAGCATCATCACCAACAAAACTAGCTAAGGGGTTATGAGCAAATTCCTGAACAGTAGCAGGTTTGTCACCAAGTTGCAGTTCCTGATAGTAAGGAGCAATTACTTCAGTGAGGAAGGACTTTTCTGAATGGAAGTAAACTTCTGCGTAAGGTTCAATGCTAGATTTGTGTTCAATAGTGCTGCGAACACCTGTACAGTGAAGACCATCTCCGGAAGGAATTACCGTATTATCTAAACCAGTGAGGCTTTGCAGTAGGCGACTTTTACCTTGTCTTGCTCTACCAACTACGCCAATATTGAGAGTTTGGCGAGAAAAGCGAGCTTTGAGAGCAGCTAGTTGAGTTAACTCTGATTTAATCTGGTTATTAAATTGGGAAAAACTGAGATTATTCAGGTGATTATTTACTTGGGGTTCAACTTCTTGTCGGAGTAACTGATAGCGACAGGATTCTAATTCAGTAATAGTTGCAGAGAGGGATTGTAAATTACCCTGTACAGTAGCGATCGCCTCAGCTAAGGGACGGCGTTTCTCAATAATGCTGGCAATTTTCTGTGATTTATCGTCTATGGTAGTAAGTTGCTGGTTAGTCATTTCCTTCTTATTCTCCCTTTCAAATTCTAAATTTTGCGACATAATTTGCTGTTGAGTCGTCTTCAGCCATTCCTGGTTGAAAATAACTTTATAAATACGATTAGCAATTTTTAATTGTCTATTTTCATCTTTAATAACCAAGCCTGATATCAACAAATCCCAATGTTCATTTAACTGAGAGTTGAAAAAGACCTGATTTTCCTGATATATTTGTTCATATAGTTGCAGTGATTTAAATTTTTCTTGTTTTTTGCTTTGAGCGCTACTAGTAGTAACAAAGCGGTTTTGAATTTCTTGAAAATGAGAAAGTCTATCCTGAGTTTTCCAATTTTTAATTAGTCTCTCAAACACTAACTTACTGATTTCAGCTTTATAATTACTAATGCCAGGTGATAAGTGATTAGCAGCTAAGTGGCAAATCAGTTGGGTAAGAAAGGGTTGTCCCCCTGTCCAGTAGAGAATTTCTTTAATTACTTGTCGCGGGTTGTTGGTTACTCTGCTCAATCCTCCCCAAAGACACTCACAGTCCCCTTGCAGATTGCTCAACTCGACTTGCTCACCTAAATTGAGAACTACTTCAGGTGTGGTGGAAAGTTCAGACGGCTTAGTAACCCCCAAAAAGACAAACTTGAGATTATTAAGTACCTTGTCTCGTTTTTGTTCTGCTAGGGATTTGATAAAACCAATGAAATCATCCTGTAGCTTCCAAAGAGTCAAGTTGTGAATTTCATCGATAAAGATAATCAGATTTCTGTTATTGAGTTGTTCTAAAATACTTTTCAGGAATATCTCAAAACTAACCGCAGGCGATCGATTCTCAGGTTGTTCATCCCAATATTGACGAAAATCTTCAACTAATTTCCTTTTTAAGCCCAAATCATTGTCATATATTTCCTGATTTTCTGCTATCTTTAAACAGATTTGTTCCATCAGATTAAACCAGAGAGCCACCTCCGACTTAATACCTCCGAGTGCTTGTAGATTAATTCTGACGGAAACTAATCCTTCTTTAATTAACCTATCTGCTGTACGCACCATCAAACTAGACTTACCCATCTGGCGGGGAGCAAGAATATTGAAAACCATGCTACTGTCGTTAGTAGTGCCTTTCAGTAACTGCGGTAGTTGACGATCTACCTCTCTTTCTACATAAGTGCTGGCATCCAATGGTACGGCACCACCGTTAGTTATATAACTCTCTTGACTGTGATATTCCATATAACTCTTGCCTGAATCGACCACTCTCTCTATTTATCTGTAGTTATCTCTACTTATATGCGTTTATCTAAGTAGTCTCGAGTTGATTATCTCAAATTGTTATCTTGGTTAGAGTTTTGCAAATTTCAAAGATGCTGTGTCAAGTATCTTCTATACAATTCACAGTAAATATTTTGTCCTTGCTGGTCTAATTTAATCAAGCCAGCCTTTAATAACTGAAAAACAGCAAATTCATTTTGAACTGTTTCTTGTCTCATAATTTTCTTCAAACATTCTGCCAACTCATCATTTTTCAGTAACAATTCTAGGTACTCCAATAAGTAATCAGCAAAGGGTCCATCTAATTGAGTAGCCTGGGACTCTAGTTCTGCTAAACTGATATCCCTCTTACTAACTTCGTATAAGGTACGATTGATCAGAGTTGGATGACCACCAATTAAATCCTCTAATAAATTAACTTCTTGAAGAGAGAACCCATTTAAGCCATATCTTTTAGCTAAATTCAAGATTTCCTGTGAACTAAACTCTCCCAAATCAACTGGTGTACCCACATTAGTTAGGGGGGAAACATGTACATCATTATCTAAGTAGGGTTCCGTTGAATAAGCAATGACGATATTCGGCCAAACCAGTTTACTATTACTGACATTCTTCATTTTCTCCTCATACCAAGTTCTGAGCAAATTGAGAAACTCAGTTTGTACGGCATTTTTACCCAAAACTTGGTCAATACCGTCTATTAAGAGAGTTTTTTGCCCCTTAATTTTTGAGAATACATACTCTTGTAAGTACATGGTACATTTTGAGCCTGGTGACCTGTATTTATGCTTACTCCAGAGCAAACTTAACTCCGGTGGGTTAACCGTGTTACTTGTATCTTTAAAAGCTTTAACAATTTCCTCGGTAAAAACATAGAGAAGTTGGTCTAAATCTTTAAATAAATCTAGGCAAAAGCTATTACTATTTAAATCAACAAAAGCAATCTTGTGTTTCTGCTCCGTCTCCAAAAAATCCCACAGTTGAATCAGCAAAGAAGACTTACCCATTCCTCTTGCTGCTTTGATTCTAATGAAAGGTAAAGAAGCTTGTACAGATTGACCCGACCTTAAAACTTGTTCGCAAATTACATCTGCTTTGCGTCTGACATAAAGGGGACAACGACGTGGCATGCGTCCCGTTATTAGAGAACCTTGGTAGACATAATATTTTAAAGTAACTAAGTTACCTGCACGCCCTTTTTGAGCTTCAACTTCAATTAATCCCTGTTTTTCAAATTCCTTAAAAAACCTTCCGGCATGAGCCGGAGACATATTACATAAATCTGCTAACTTGGCATAACTTACCCTGGCTTTTCCACCTTGTTTAATTAGGTATTCTGCCAAAATCATAAAAGACTGTTTCTCTTGTTCATTGAGATTGCTCAAGCGGTTTTCTTCCTGCATAAATCCCGGTTGATTAATATTTTTGGCTTATCATTCAATCATAATTCCCTTCACATTGCCTTGTTAATGTGCTAAATACACCGCAACTGCCATAAATACCTCATTAATACCTCAGACCTCAAGGTTAATACACCAAAATCAGTGATCAGTTATCGGTTACCAACTGCTTATCGACTCCCGACCCCCCTCTATAAGAGCTATTAATGAGGTATAAATCTCCAATATTGAGTTATTAGAAATAATTTTTTAAACCTATACTAGAAATAGGTGGTGCATTAAGGTTGAGGCAAATCTGAGTAGAGGAGTAGTTGTTAACTCAGCGTAAATTTTTTGTCTCAGTACATTAACCCAGCAAGTATCAGGGAATTAAACATCTCCCCAAATAGTTGACCTCATCAGCAGGAAACTTATACCCCTTGCTTCGTCATTAATACTAGTCACCCCATAAGACGATGGAAAAAATACCCCAAACACCCACCAAGAGTTTATTGCTTTTAACCTTAGTAGCTGGATTGTTAGCAGTAACTAACCCAGGTAAAGAAGCCTACCTTGAACACCTAGCATGGCAAGTTAAGGATACTACCTGCAAGGAAAAACCCCTTCCTCTCGGTGCCAAGGCTGCTTGTGTAACTTTAGCCCCTTTACCCCATACAACAGCTGAGTCAATTCTTGATGGCTACAGCCGTCGTAAAAATTACCTCTTCTTCAGCATTCACACTACTGACTACTGGGGGTTGAAAAATCAGAGTATTGGTATCGGTCGGCAATTTATAGATTTCTGATGTTTGCTAGATTTTTTAGTTGACCATAACTTCCCAGTCTAAGATAGCCGTATATAGCACTACGCGTTAAGGTTAGGACATCTTTACGGACTGAAACCCAATCACAGCTTATTGTTGCCTGTTGCCTATTGCCCATTCCCCATTCCCTATTCCCTATTGCCCATTCCCCATTCCCTCCTAAACTATTCCCTATTCCCTGTTCCCTGTTCCCTACTTCTGCAAGAAGTCTATTAGGTAATTTCTAAAGATTTTGTTAAGATAGACCAAATAAGAGGAGACAGGAGAGTATCGCCAGTGAATAGCAAAACGCAGTCCCAAAAACCCGTGGTTGTTGCTCCTTCTATTTTGTCAGCTGACTTCAGCCGGCTAGGAGAGCAAATTCAGGCGGTGGACGCTGCTGGTGCTGATTGGATTCATGTTGATGTGATGGACGGCCGCTTTGTCCCCAACATTACTATCGGTCCTCTGATCGTTAAAGCAATTCGCCCTGTAACCAAAAAGCCTCTGGATGTCCACCTCATGATTGTCGAACCAGAAAAGTATGTGGAAGACTTTGCCCAAGCAGGAGCAGATATAATTTCTGTTCATGCTGAACATAATGCTTCACCCCACTTGCACCGCACTCTCTGTCAAATTAGAGAACTAGGTAAGCAAGCAGGTGTGGTGCTTAATCCTTCCACACCTCTAGAGCTCATTGATTATGTCCTAGAGGTTTGTGATTTGGTGCTGATTATGAGCGTCAATCCAGGTTTTGGTGGTCAGAGCTTTATTCCAGCAGTACTGCCTAAAATCCGCAAACTGCGTCAGATGTGCGATGAACGCGGACTTGATCCCTGGATCGAAGTTGATGGTGGACTGAAGGGAAGCAATACCTGGCAAGTACTAGAAGCAGGAGCTAATGCCATTGTTTCTGGTTCCGGTGTTTTCAAGGAAAAAGATTACGCAAAAGCAATTGAAGGTATTCGCAATAGCAAGCGCCCTGAACCAGAATTAGCTGCAGTTTAAAAAAAGAATTTTTTCAGTTCTTTAATCATTAAAAACCAGCTTTTCTTGTTGCCTTATTTTTAAGGGCTTAGAAAAGCTGGTCTTTTGTATGGATGCATCCCTGAAGACCCTATTGTAATGCCACAGGTCTTACCTCACGGGATTCTTGCTTTACCTGACCATCAATTACAGCTGCTTGCAATCTCATAAAAGCACAGAAGTCTTCTCCTCCATACTTGGTTTTTTGCAGAAGCTGTCGCAACTCCATCTCTGCTTCAATAGTCAGATAACCCTTTGTCATTGCCTGCTCGACAATGTCCCGGATTAAAACCATGGTTGAGCACCTCCGAAAACTACAGTAATTCCCTACTCTGTATAAGCCAAGTGGCACTTACTTAATGTTAAGTTTGCTTGAGTGTTGGTAAATGCTTCTTCAGCCAACTTTCGAGCAAGATGATTTCTCTTTCATAATTTAACCAAACAGAAGCTGTCAATGATTATGATTGTTTAGTTACACTGCTCCATAGAAAAGGCGATTGCCCTTATAGCCAGGTTCTCTTAGCTGAGGGGAATCGCTCTACTTTGCTCTATTAGAAGCCTGTTCTAGCAATCTTTATTTGTGACTTTGCTGTTGGATAAATAAAACTAAATGGATTAATCTAAATAACCCATCAGATCTCGTTCATCATCAATCTCATTTGAGGCAATTGGTCGATTGCCAAAAATAGTTTCTCCTTCAACAAACTTGAGACTACCTGAAACAATCGGGCGGCTGCCCGATATATTGATTATGTCTGTCACTTCAAAGTGGCTTGAGGAAACTGGACGCTCACCAGCAGCAGAGATCATATCTGTGACTTCAAAATTACTAGGGGTAATTGGACGATTACCGGGTAAAGGTGTGGGCTGATTAGCTTGAGCAACAACTAGCTGAGAACTCTTTTTTGCTTTTGTCCTACTTGCCATATTTATTTCCTCAAATTACTTAATCTGTTGGTAAACTCTGTCTTTCTTGAACTGCGTAGCTACTTAATATCCTTGTATTTCCCGAACTTTGTCTTGGTTTGTACCTGGGTATATCCCCTCTCCCATTAGCCTTAGTTGTCAAAATTACTTTCTGGAAAATTTCAACTGGGCTTACTTAAATATCAACTCGCCTATTTTCGACCTTTGACCTCGGCTTTCTTTTGAGTTAAATAGTTACTTTTATTTTAAGAAAAAATGCGCAATATGTAAATCAAATGATACAACTACAGACAATCTCGTAACAGGATGTGAATATCTGGTGAGCAACAACTCTTCCTTAAGAGCTTGTTTAAGTTAAAGTTGCCTAGCATATTGATATAGAGGCAACGGCAACTAGAACTGTTATGAAGCAATTTCATTTACAAGCACCTTTTGAGCCAACAGGCGATCAACCCCAAGCAATCGCTCAACTGCTAACTTCTCTTAAGGCTGGCAATCCTTTTCAAACTTTACTGGGTGCAACTGGCACAGGTAAGACATTTTCAATTGCCTCAGTTATTGAGAAACTAGGTAAACCAACCTTAGTTTTAGCTCACAATAAAACCCTTGCTGCTCAACTCTGCAATGAACTGCGGCAGTTCTTTGCTGATAATGCCGTTGAGTATTTTATCTCTTACTACGATTACTATCAGCCAGAGGCTTATATACCTGTCACCGATACCTACATCGAAAAAACGGCGAAAATTAATGATGAAATCGATATGCTTAGGCATTCGGCAACGCGATCGCTTTTTGAACGTAAAGATGTAATTGTAGTTGCTTCAATCAGCTGTATCTATGGTTTGGGTATGCCGGCTGAATATCTCAAGGCATCAATTCCCCTGCAGGTTGGCACAGAAATTAATCAGCGTCAAATATTGAGAGACTTAGCCTCGGTACAATATTCCCGCAATGACATAGAAATGGGGCGGGGGCGTTTTCGGGTAAAAGGGGATGTTCTAGAAATTGGTCCTGCCTACGAAGACCGTATTATTCGGGTAGAATTCTTTGGTGATGAAATCGATGCTATTCGCTACGTTGACCCAGTTACCGGCGAGATTTTACAAAGTTTAGAGGCAATAAACATCTACCCGGCGCGTCACTTTGTCACCCCAGATGATCAACTCGAAAGTGCTTGTGAGGCAATTGAGGCCGAAATAAATGAGCGTTTGCTAGAACTAGAGAAAGCCGGCAAATTGCTAGAAGCCCAACGCCTAGAGCAACGTACTCGCTATGACTTAGAACTTTTGCGAGAGGTTGGTTACTGCAACGGCGTAGAAAACTATTCCCGTCACTTAGCCGGAAGAAAAGCTGGTCAACCGCCAGAGTGTTTGATTGATTACTTCCCTAAAGATTGGTTATTAGTAATAGATGAATCTCACGTGACCGTTCCACAAATTCGAGGCATGTATAACGGGGATCAGTCTCGCAAAAAAGTGTTGATTGAGCATGGTTTTCGTTTACCTTCTGCGGCAGATAACCGTCCTCTCAAAGCAGAGGAATTCTGGACAAAAGTTAATCAGTGTATTTTCGTTTCTGCTACCCCTGGAGACTGGGAGATCGAACAGTCAGAAGGTCAAGTTATAGAACAGGTCATTCGCCCCACTGGTGTAGTTGATCCAGAAATATTTGTACGCCCAACTGAAGGTCAAGTAGATGACTTATTAGCCGAGATTAAAGAGCGAGTTGAACAGAACGAAAGAGTGCTAGTAACGACACTGACCAAACGCATGTCAGAAGATTTAACTGAATATCTGCAAGAAAGAGAAATTAAGGTACGCTATCTGCACTCAGAAATTCAATCAATTGAGCGAATTGAAATCTTACAGGCTCTACGAGAGGGAGTTTTTGATGTACTAATTGGGGTCAATTTATTGCGAGAAGGATTAGATTTACCAGAGGTTTCTTTAGTAGCAATTTTAGATGCCGATAAAGAAGGATTCCTACGTACAGAGCGCTCACTAATTCAAACTATTGGTCGGGCAGCGCGTCATGTACGAGGGCAAGCAATTCTTTACGCTGATAATCTTACCAAGAGTATGATTAGAGCTATTGAAGAAACCGAGCGACGGCGAGGTATTCAATTAGCTTACAACCGGATGCACGGTATTGTACCTCAACCAATTCAAAGGAAATCAGTTAATTCGATTTTATCTTTTCTGGAAGTTTCTCGACGTTTGAATGTCCAGCAGTTGGCAACAATTGATAAACAGGTAGATAATTTACCTTTAGAGCAAATTCCGGGGTTAATTAGCCAGTTAGAAGAACAGATGAAAGAAGCGGCGAAAAAGTTAGAATTTGAAGAAGCGGCACAATATCGCGATCGCATTAAGCAGCTACGGGATCAACTTTTGGGTCACTAAGCTGAAGAAGTGTCAATTTGGCAAGTAGTACTTTAAGTCAGGGTCATGTTATCCAGCCTACAAAACTAAATAATATTTGAGTATAACTAAAGAAAGCCGGTTAAAGTAGTAACTTCGGCATTTTTGTAAATGTCTACTGCCTACAGCCAAGCCCATGACTGAATCTAGCTCCGAGCAATATATCACCTTAAAGGCGGAAACTTACGAGTTGCTCCAACAAGAGTTAGCAACTCTGCGCCAACAGGTAGCTAAGTTAGGAGTAGTTGCCGCTGAAAAACCTCCCACAGTTGGTCAGCAAAAAGCCCTGCTAGCTGTTATTACAAAAATTCGTGAATCCCTAGATTTAGAGACAATCTTCAAATCTACAGCGCTTGAAGTGCGTCAGTTGCTAGATGCTGACCGCGTTGGGATGTACCGCTTTGATCATAGTTGTGAATATAACAGCGGTGAATTTGTCTCAGAGGATGTTATTTCTCCTTTCCCCTCAGCTTTAAGCGCCAAAATTCAAGATCACTGTTTTGGGGAAAAGCATGCCATCTGTTACCAGCAAGGTCGCATTTGGGCAGCTAACGATATTTACGAAGCTGGGTTACCGGATTGCCATGTTGAGATTCTCTCCCGCTTCCAAGTCAGGGCAAACCTCGTTGTGCCTTTACTTAAAGGGGATGAATTGTGGGGTTTGCTTTGTATTCACCAATGTTCCGGGCCGCGCCAATGGCAGGAGTCTGAAATTGAATTTATTAAACAAATTGCCATTCATCTAGGGGTGGCTTTGCAGCAGGCGGAGTATGTTGGCAAACTGCAAAAGCAGTCAGATTATCTTTCTAAAGCGGTAGCTCAAGCCGTAGGGCGAGAGAAAGCAGTAGCTGCCATCATTGATAAGATTAGGCGATCGCTCGACATCAATACCATTTTCCGGACGGCGACGCAAGAAATGCGGCAACTAGTGCAAGCTGACCGAGTGGTTATCTATCGTTTCAATCCTGATTGGAGTGGTGAATTTGTCGTAGAATCAAAGGCAGAAGGCTGGAATTCTCTGGTACAGACCCAGTGGTCTGTTCCGGAATTGCGCCAGAACATTAGTGAATGTAGTTTCAAATATGTAGCTAATCCTCCCCTTGGGGATACCTACTTGCAAGAGACAGCAGGAGGTGAATTTGCCAGAGGGGAGGTGTTTCGAGTTTGCAGTGATATTTACAATGCCGGATTTTCCGACTGTTATATCGAGGTCTTAGAGAGGTATCAAGCTAAAGCTTATACAATTATTGCCATTTACAAAGGTAAGGCTCTTTGGGGATTGTTAGCAGCTTTTCAAAACTCTGGCCCTCGTTATTGGAAAAAGGAAGAGGTAAATTTCCTCGTTCAAATTGCGGCACAGCTAGGTGTTGCCATCCAACAAGCGGAATTATTAGGACAGGCTCGTCAGCGTTCCGAACAACTCCAGACTACTTTAACAGCTCAATTGCAAAATAGAGCTGAGGAGTTGGCTAAAGAGGCAGAGCAAGAGCGTACTCTAGCACGAGTAATTGAAAGAATTCGCCAGACTTTAGATATTGAGACAATTTTTAGGGCTACGACTCAAGAAGTATGGCAAATTCTTAAGTGCGATCGCGTAGCAGTCTATCGTTTTAATCCGGACTGGAGTGGTGAGTTTGTCTTTGAGTCAGTAGCGGCAGGTTGGCTACCCTTAGTAGGGGACAATCTCAAGAGAGTCTGGGCAGATACCTACTTACAGGAAACTGAGGGAGGTAGATATCGCCGCCACGAAAATTTGGCAGTTGATGATATTTATCAAGTTGGTTACAGTAAATGTCACATTGAGCTTTTAGAGCAATTTCAAGCCAAAGCCTATATGGTGGTGCCAGTATTTGTAGGGGAACAGCTGTGGGGGTTGCTAGCTGCTTACCAAAATTCCGGTTCTCGTCATTGGCAACAGAGAGAACTGAGGTTACTTACGCAGGTAGGTAACCAATTAGGAGTTGCCTTGCAGCAGACAGAACTGTTGGCGCAACTACAAGAAGCGAAGGAAAGTGCTGACGCTGCTAACCAAGCCAAAAGCGAATTTCTGGCGAACATGAGCCACGAACTGCGCACTCCCATGAACGCTATTTTAGGATTCAGCCAACTTTTAGGACGAGAATCATCTCTGACTCAGGCGCAACGAGAGCATTTGGGAATTATCGCTAGCAGTGGAGAACATTTGCTGACTCTGATTAACGACGTGCTGGAAATGTCGAAAATTGAGGCAGGTCGGCTTATGCTCAACGAAGATAGTTTTGATTTGTATCACTTACTCAAAAGTCTTGAAGAAATGCTACAGCTCAAAGCTAAATCTAAAGGCTTGCAGCTGATTTTTGAGTGTGACCCCACAGTTCCCCAATACGTGCAAACCGACGAAAGCAAATTGCGTCAGGTTTTGATTAATCTGCTAAGCAACGGGATCAAATTTACCGAAGAAGGTAGAGTTACCCTGCGGGTAAAGGGAGATGGGGGAGATGGGGGAGATGGGGAAGATGGGGAAGATGGGGAAGATGGGGGAGTATTTTCTTCCTCACTTCCTCACCTCCTCACCTCCGGACTTCGTCCCGCTTCGCTAACACCTCCTCATCCCCTCACCTCCGGACTTCGTCCCGCTTCGCTAACACCTCCTCACTTCCTCATCCCCTTACCTCCTCATCAACTAATCAACTCATCACCTTCGAGGTAAAAGATACTGGCCCTGGTATTGCAGAGACGGAATTGGAAAGTTTGTTTGAAGCGTTTGTTCAAACTGAAGCGGGTAGGAAGTCTCAGGAGGGAACTGGCTTGGGTTTGCCTATTAGCCAAAAGTTTGTGCAATTGATGGGAGGAGATATTAAAGTCAGTAGTATTGTCGGTCAGGGAACAACTTTTGAATTTCATATTTGCATCAAGTTAGCGGAGGCGGTGCAAGTTAGAGCAGAACAGTCCCAACGACAAGTAATTAGTTTAGCTCCAGACCAGCCAACATATCGAATTTTGGTGGTTGATGATAAGTGGGAAAGCCGCTTAATCTTAGTCAATCTGATGGCTCCTTTGGGGTTTGAGGTGCAAGAGGCCGAAAACGGTGAGGAGGCGGTTAAAATTTGTCAAAGGTGGCAGCCTGACTTAATTTGGATGGATATGCGAATGCCTGTGATGAGTGGCTATCAAGCAACCAGAAGAATTAGAGAGCAAGAAAATGGTCAGGAGGCAGTTATCATTGCCCTAACAGCCAGTGTCTTTGATAAGCAGCGTTCTGTGGTCTTATCAGCTGGCTGCAACGACTTTGTAAGCAAGCCTTTTCGGCAAGAAGTAATCTTTGACAAAATGGCTCAGTATTTAGGAGTGCGTTACGTTTATCAGCAGGAGTCTCCAACAGCTACCACTGTTCCGGATGTTGGTCCTATTAGTATCAAAGAGATCCAAACCCAAGTCACTCTAATGCCTGCTGAGTGGTTATTACAGCTACACTGGGCAGCTCTCGAGCTTGATGAGGAGCAAATGTTGGACTTAATTGAGATTCTTAAAAAAGACCAGCCTGCAATTGCTAAAACTTTGGAGGATTTGGTCAATGACTTTCAATTTGAGAAAATAGCTAATTTAACCAAGCCAACCGGGGAATGAAGAGAAATCAAGAGCCAGAGAGAAAAAGCAAAATTCTCATTGTCGATGATAAACCAGACAACCTGCGTCTTTTAGCCAAAATCTTGACTGAGCAAGGATATGAAGTTAGGAAGGCGATTAATGGCTCAACAGCTTTGATGGGAGTGCAGGCGGCTTCACCAGATTTGATTTTGCTCGATATAAGGATGCCTGATCTTGATGGCTATAAAGTCTGTCAAAAGCTAAAGGGTTCTGAGCAAACAAGAGACATTCCAGTGATTTTCTTGAGTGCTCTTAATGAGGTGCTAGATAAGGTAAAAGCTTTTGAAGTTGGGGGAGTCGATTACATCACTAAACCTTTTCAGATGCAAGAGGTGCTAGTGCGGGTTAAAAATCAGTTGACAATTCGCCACCAGCAAAAACTACTACAAGCAGAAATTGATCAGCGCCAAAAAATAGAGGGAGCTTTGCGACTTTCCGAAGCACGAGAAAGGGAAAAAGCAAACCAGCTAGAAATAACTTTGAAAAAATTGAAGCGTACCCAGGCACAACTAATTCACAATGAAAAAATGTCCAGTCTGGGACAGATGTTAGCAGGTGTTGCCCATGAAATTAATAATCCAGTTAGTTTTATCTATGGAAACTTAGCTCCTGCTCGTGAATACTGCCGAGACTTAATCAGTTTGATTCAAGTCTATCAGCAGACTTACCCCCATGCCACACCAGAAATTAAAAGTCTGACACAGGAAATAGATTTAGATTTTCTCGTCAAAGATTGGCCAAAACTGATGACTTCTATGCAGGTAGGGGCCCAGCGTATTCAAGATATTGTTCTTTCGTTACGTAGTTTCTCTAGAAAGAATGAATCAAACGTAAAGCCAACAGATATTCATAATTGTATAGATAGTACCATACTCATCTTACAGCATCGCCTGCGGGCAGTGGGCAATCGACCAGAAATTAAACTAATTAAAGAATATGGGCAATTACCTCTTATCAGCTGCCATGGTGGCCAGTTAAATCAGGTATTTATTAATTTAATTAGCAATGCTGTTGATGCTTTAGAACAGGAGTTAGTCAAGGCACCTACTATCACAATTAGTACTGAGGTTATTTCTACAGAAAATAACTTAAATGCTGAGAATAGTAACCTAATTACTTCTAAAGTCGTGATTCGTATTACTGATAACGGAGCAGGTATGAATAAAGAGGTGCAGAATAAAATATTTGACCCTTTTTTCACAACTAAGCCGGTAGGTAGTGGCACAGGTTTAGGGTTATCTATTAGTCACCAGATTGTAGCAGAAATTCATGGGGGAAAGCTTAGTTGTATTTCCGAGCCAAGAAAAGGTACAGAGTTCGTTGTTGAAATTCCCATAAATAACGTATTTGATAGGGGTGAAGCATTTGCCCAAAGCTCATAGACACGAACCGATCAGAATCATGCAAATGCTTCACCCGCTTTTCCAGTAATGATTGTTAATTCATAAATAACAAAGCAGATAATTGATTGAGTGTTGCGACTTTGGTTACAGCATTACGCCAATCTTGTTGGTCTTGCTTGCGTTTTTCTAAGTTTTTGAATTCTGGCCAAACTTGGGAACGTATATCGTCATCACTAAGAAATATTTCCCATTCTTTCTTCATATCTTTGGCATAGATAACTAGGTCGATAAATTCTTGGATCATGTAATATCTAGCCTTGCTGGGTGCTTGTAACCACTCCTGTAAGGTAGTTTCACAGCCTTCAATGGCTTGCTTGTGAAGTTTTTCTAGGTTAATTCGTACTTCTTTGGCGTTAGCTGGTTCGGGTAGGGGGTTGTTAAGGTCGAGGACAACTTGATTAATATCTGATTGGAGTAGTTGGTCGAGTTGTTGCCTAATTAAACAGAGTAGAGAACCACCATAGGAAAATTCAAATTCCCCAAGTATTCTGAATCCTAATTCTAATTTGTTTTCTCGTTCTGAGAGTAAATCTGCTATTTCCTTTATAAATTCAGCACCTCTTGTTGGTCTTAATTCTCCTAAACGTCCTTGGTTAACTAGTACTTCAGTTACTAGAGATTTTACTTTATCTATTGATTTTCTCAGTCCCTTGTCTACATTGAGGAAGTGGCGAGATAGGTGTATTTTTAGTTCTCTGATATAAACGCGATAGATGGCTTGATAGGACTCTTTAAACTCAAACTCACAACTGCGGTTGATAATTTCCTCATCAGTAGTGGGAATACCTTTGTCATTTTCGCAGTTTTGTAGAGCAATCTTAACTGCTGCTTCAAAGTCTGGATCGACTTGCTCTTTTTGTTGTTCTAAGTGATTTCTTAGTTCTAAAAGACCTTTAATAAGTTCTCGCAGTAGCTGGTTAAATAAGCTGATGAATTGTCGAGAATCGCTAGAGTATTGACTTAAAGCAGAACGCGCTGTGTTTAGTTCTAGATTAATTTGCTGGTGTAGGGTGATGAGTCGTTTTTGGTAAGAGCTGGCATACCGCTTATCTAATTCGTTAATGTTAACCGCTAAATAGTCAAGGACTAAATTTAAAACCCGATTGGCATCTTGAGAATGAGAACAATCGGCAATTTCTGATTGGACGACTTTAATAGTATCAATATTTTGTTGTAGTACCTGACAGGCTTTGATATTATCGGTTCGGCGGCTATGATTGAGAATCATAAAAGACCTTTTTCCCAGGTCAGTAAGAGCTTGAGCTGCTTTATCATAAAGTTCTGTATCTAGGGGTTGCCATTGGTAGCGCTGTGGGTCAGGTCTTTTAATAAATAAAACTACGTCTACTTCCCTACCTAGGGTTTCTAGCATCAGCTGCTCATCTCCTAGCTTGGAGTCACCTAAACCTGGTATATCAATTAGGGAAATTTTGCCAACATCGGGGTTTTTGAAAGGACAAAATATTTTGACTTCTCTGACGGCTAGGTGTTGGAAAGTAGTAAGATTGTTTCGCTGAGTGCCATCTCGTTTTTGTACAACGTATTCTGGTATTTCCTCTGCTTTTATTTTCAGCTTTTGAGGAGTACCGGATTTAAGTAGGTGTCGATAGTTAGCTAGGTTGCGGTGGTAATCATTGCGTAGGTGCTTATACATTTCTTCCTCACTAGCACCTCCTGAGTATTGTTCCGGTAATTGCTCCCTGGCAAAGTTATCTAGACTGTGGGGTTTATCAGTAAAACCTAGTTCGTCATAATAGGGCCAGATTACTTCTTTCAGGAAAGAATCTTCTGAGTGGAGGGTAACTTCAGCTTGAATAGCAGTATTTTGTTGAGGGGCAAAAGTTGGTTCTGGGAGAGAGTAGAAGTTAGGAGTAAAACCGTTGGTTTGGGTTTGGGAGTTAGATGCTTCTGGGGAGTTATTCTCTTGATGATTAGCGATGGTACTACGCACCGCAGTACAAGCGCCCCCTTCTAAAGCGGGAATTTCGTTATCAGTGAGTCCGCTGAGGGTTTTGAGTAAGGTGCTTTTGCCTTGTCCCATTAGACCAACGACACCGATATTTAAAGTAGAACAGGAGAAGCGTTGTTTAAGAATCTCAAGCTTGGCTAATTCTGTCTCAATTTGTTGAATGAGATGAGAAAAGTTGGCTTGTTGTAATTTTTCTTTTACTTCAATTTCCCTAACTGCTACCTCTAAACGTTTGCGATAACTTTCTAGTTCTTTAATTGCTGAGTTGATATTCTGTAGATGGGTGGCTACTCGTTGGATCTTCTTGACTAGGGGTTGACGCTGCTCAATAATGTTGGCGATGCGCTGTGCTCTGGTAAGTTGCTGTTGAATGGTGTTCATTTGGCGATCGCTAGTGTAACGGGTTCTACTCCACTTTGCCTCTGAAACTGAGGTAGATTGTGGGGATGAGGTTACCCTTTGTATGATTATCTCTAAAGGGAGTACCAGCAAAATTGTTATTCTAGCTGGAGTTCAGTAAGATATTCTCAATTAGATAGAGAAATAGTTTATTTGTCCTTTTCTAAATTCATCACCTATCTGTTGTACTAACCATTCTGGTTCTAAAACTTGAGCATTGGAACCGTAGCGGAGAATTCTTTGGCGAAACCAAAACCAGCAATCTTCTTCGGTTACGATATCTACAAATTTACCTTGGGTATCTCTGTGCAATACGTACTCTTGCTCTCGACGGGGTTTGTAGTTTGCTAGGGAACCACTCAGGCGGTAGCGAATTTTTAAGGTGGGAAAAGAAAAAAACCAAGGGGTATCAGAGGCTGCACCAACGCTTAAGATACGGTCTACTCGAAAAAGATGGTTTTGCTCTGCATTCGGTTTTTTGGTGATGTGGCGTGAAAAGGAATCAGGAACAAAGGCAAATAAGTAGAGAGTACCATCATGCAGCCGCAATTCTGAGTGAGCTAAATCCCAGGTTCTTTCCTTTCCGTAGCTACTACGATAGCGGATGGTGTAACGACGTTGTTGTTTAAAGCGTTCTTGCAGTTGATGAATAATAACTTCTAGTTGGTTTTCACCGTAGTCAACGGGAGGACTAAAGTCTACTTTGACAGTATCAGATTGCTCTGTCTGGGTAAGTCTGCCAATGCGGATAATTTGACTGGCTTGGCTGGAAAATCCCATGCTGTCTAAAAAATCGGCTGCTTTTTTGAGTGCTTCTCGCTGTTCAAGCGAAAGAAGGAGGGGGAAGTTAGACTCTACTAGTTCGTAGGGATGATGAGGGGCACTTTTTATTTCAAATCCGCAGTCTCTGAGTTGGCGGATGGTGCGGGGAATTTTCTGGGGGATATCTTCGATAGATTTACCGTGTTGTTCGAGAAATTCTGAGAGGTGGTCTACTAATTCTTGCCGTTTCCTGGGTTTTTCGGCGAGGAGTCGGAGGATTTCTAGGGCGAAGGCGAGTTGGTTGTAGCGAGAGGACATGAGATGAGCATAGATTCTGACAAAGGGCGAAGCATTTGCCGATTAAACCCAGGGTTTCATCAATATATATGGGCGCAAATGCTTTGCCCCTACAGTCTCTTATTTTAGATGTTATCAAAATTTGACTACGACTTTTGAGAAAGGGGTAATAGGCTAGGAATATCAAGCCAGTAAATAATAATGAAAATTCATCTCAAACCTTTGTACTCTCAGCTTAATGCTGGTGTGGGGAGTTGTCCTTTAGGGTGCAAGGAAGTTTGCAGTGTTGTTGAACAGCAAACTGAGGCTTCTCCGTTAAAACCGCCTTGCCCTCTATTCTCTCATCAAGCGCAAACCTATGAGCATTTACTTTCTGATCAAGTAGATATCGTCTTTAACAAGATTGCCACGGGAGGTGGAAAGTCTCTAGCTGCTTACTTACCAGGTTTGCTTGGTTCTAAGTTTCGTATTGTGGCACTTTACCCCACCATTGAACTAATTGCAGACCAAGAAAATCAGTTGAGAAACAAGTATTTGCAATGGTTTGGGAGTGCTAGCAGCAAGCGAATTGATAGTCTTTATGGTGCAGAGTTAGCGAAAAGAGCAGAGAAAGCGCAAAAAGGAAACAAGTTTAAGGAATTGCTGCGATCGCTTAAACACTCTCATTTTATCCTCACTAACCCTGATATATTTCATCTCATTCTCCATTTTCGCTACTACAACCCAGCGACAGAACAAGGTTTGCTGCCTTTTGCTTTGGCGCAGTATCCGGATTTATATCTAGGTGATGAGTTTCATATTTTTGGGGTACACCAAGAAGCAGCTATCCTCAATAGTTTAATTTTGATTCGTAATACTCGCCAGAAGAAACGACCTTTAAAAGTTTTATTTACCTCAGCTACACCTAAACCTAAGTTTATTGCCAAGCTGAAAGAGGCGGGGTTTCGAGTTAAAGAAGTATCAGGAAACTACGGAAGTGAAGAGTGTCAGGGATATCGCCAAATTGCTCAAAGAGTTGAATTAGAATTTGTTGAACTTAAAGATACAGATTCTCTGGTTTGGTTAGAGGAAAAAGCGAAGCAAATTAAAGCTGTTCTTCAAGCTGAAACTAAGAAGCCAGGACGAGGGTTAATTATCCTCAACTCGGTGGCTGTAGTTAATCGAGTGGTGAGTCAACTACAGGACTTGTTAGAGAATGAAGTAATTGTTAAAGAAATTAGTGGTCGAGTTGACCAACAGGAACGGGAAACGACACGCCAGAAATTAGAAAAAGCAAACAAACCTGTCTTAATTGTGGCAACTTCTGCTGTTGATGTGGGGGTGGATTTTGATATTCATCTACTCATTTTTGAGGCGAGTGATTCTGCGACTTTTATTCAGCGCTTAGGTCGTTTAGGTCGTCACGAAGGATATACGTATTACAAAGCTTTTGCTTTAATTCCTAGTTGGATGCGCTGGATAGTTCCTCAGTTACGAAATTATTTAGAAGAAGGGGAAAAAGTTGACCGTACTCGTTTCCGAGAAGAAATTATTGAGCAAGTGTTTAGTGATCCTCAAGAGTATGAACAATATCGCAGTTATTGGGGCGCTTTGCAAGCCCAGGGCATGTTATTTAGTATCAGTGGTGCGAAAACTGCTAAAGGGTGGGAACAGAAAGAACGTTTAGCGGTAAGTCAGAGGTTATGCGATCGCATTACTCAAGATTTGCATCAAGTTTACGGCCGACAACTGGATAAAAAACCTGGACAGTGGTTTTGTTTAGGGAAAAATAAAACAGGTCAAGCTATTCAGGAAGAGTTATTGCGCTTTCGTGGTAGTTCTGATTTACAAGCTGCTGTTTGGGAAGCTGATAAGTCTCGTTTTTATGCCTATGATTTGCTGCGACTCCTTCCTTACGGGGAAGTTGAAGTAATTAAACGCCAAGAGTTTTTGGCAGAATTAGCAAAGTGTGGTCGTTCTGCCAGTGAGTTTCCTGAAGGCTATATCCAAGTTTATTTAAAGATTCAAGCTTGGTCAGACAAAAGACATGATATCGAACTTGATTGTGATTTGGGGGAAGATGAACTTAGCTTATGTACCTTAACTCTGATTGAGGGAGTAAGTATTGAAGGACATCCTCAAAGTTCCCAACTGAGGAAGCAGCTGAGCAAAAAAAAGTTACTAGCTTTTCTGGTTCCCTTATCTCGCCAACATCCAACCATTTGGGATGTCAGAAATATTCTCTATCTCAGTCCCAACTTTGGATTGTATCAGCTTACTGATGCTGATAATAACTCCTATGGCTGTGCTTTTAATCAGGATGCTTTGCTCCTAGAAGCTTTGAAACGGAAACTGAGGCGTTGTCAAAGAACTAAACCTTACATCTATTAACCATGACGACATTATTGCAAAGACTGCTCATCGAAACTCTTGCAGAAGATGAGGAAGACTCTGTATTAGGGGAATTTATTGACACTATTTTACCTGCACTAGAACAAAATTTTGCTTTAGTTCCTGCTTTAGGGGGAGTAGAACCTCAGTTTGCTAAGAAAGCAGACCAAAGTTTACTTGTTCATGTTCTCAATGGTTTACTGGTTGCTTGGAATTTAAGCCAAGAATTAGGAGACTCTTTATCAGAAATAGAACAGCGCTTACTTTGTTTGGGGTTTACTCTGCATGACTATGATAAATATTTTCATAATCGCGGTGAAGAATCACCGGAGGCACATCAAGTTGCAGAGATTGTGCGGAAATGTAAACATCTTGGGGAATTACTCAACTTTTCAGCCTTTTGGCAAGAGTGGAGAGACTACAGGTTAGATATCTGTTTTTTGGCACAAAACACTCAGCGTAAGAAAGGTAGCCATCGTATTGGTTTTGATTGGGAAAATGAGGAAGAAAGTTTCCAGTTAGATTATCCAGAATTAGATCGTTTGTGTGACTTGCTGGCATTTGGTGATATTGCCGTTCACATGAATGATCCAGGGGATATTGTTACTCAAAGTAGAGGCGATCGTTTACAGGAACTCCTCGAAGATTTAGATATAGAGAAGCAACCAGTTTACCATCGTCTGCGAGACTGTCGAGGTTTACTAACTAATCGTATTCACAATGCTGTTGATAACTTTGCTCAAGAACAGAATTGGCAACCTATCCTCTATTTTGCCCAAGGTACAGTTTATCTTGCCCCCCAAGATACCCAGACACCGAACTTAGCAGAGATTCAAACCACTGTTTGGCAAAGCATTTTAGAAGGGGACGAGGACAATAATCTTCAAGGACTAGAAGAACAGTTTAGTAACGGTGATGTGGGTTTTATTCGAGATGGCAAGGGACTAAAAATTGCTCCTTTAACACGGGAATTATTTACACCAGCTAAGCTAATTAATCTGCTGCCGGATGTTATTATACAAACGGTTAAAAATCTCAAGCATCCTGCCACACCAAAACGGTTAGATAAACTTAGTCTCAACCCAAAAGAGCGAGAATATTTAGAACAAGGGGCAGATGTTTGGGCAGATAGATTGGCAGAATTGATTATCATTTCCCAAAGAGAGTTTTTTGCTGGCTGTGATAATTACATTAATTGGGTTTTAACTAAATTAAGTTTACAGGAACTATCACCGGAACAAACTAAAGTCCAGAAAGGAGGAGTTAATTATGGTTGGTATCAAGTTGCAGCTAGTTATATAGCTAGAACTCCCTTCAATCGTCATCCAGGTTCAGAAGAGTTAACGGAGTTTTTACGAGACTTTGGTAGTAAACTTGCTAATTGGGCAGAAGAAAATAATTTACTCCCTAGTCATGAAAGTGTAACTTACCAAGTATTCTGTGATTACCTAACTCAGTATTTTGAGATTTCTGGTGAGGAGCAAGATTCAGTCTCCTTTACAGCTGAACTGGCGGCTTATGCAGAGGCCAAGGTAAAAAATAAGGCAATTTGCTCTCTCAGTTCTGGTGAGTTTGCCGCAGAAGACCAATTTGATTCAGTAGTTTTATTTAAACCCCAGCAATATAGTAACAAAAATGCCTTGGGAGGTAGACGCATTAAGCGGGGTATTTCTAAGCTTTGGTCGTTGGAAATGATTTTGAGGCAGGCTTATTGGGCAGTTCCGGCAGGTAAATTGGAAGAATTGCAACCGATTTTTATCTCGATTTTTCCTGCTTATGTCTATTCTCCCCAAACAGCTAAAGCTATTGGACGCTTGGTGAAAAAGCTGAAAAAAATCAATCTTTGGGAAGTTCGCAAGCAATGGCTGAATGGGGGGATGGATTATCGAGTTTTGCAAGATTTGCTGACGGAGGAAAAAGAACCAAAGGCGGGACGTTATGGTAAGGAATACTCAACTAAAGATTTGCCTTTCCTGGCAATGAGTTATACCAAAACTAGAGGTAAAACTTACACAGATGCTTGGGTAGAACCTGCTTTTTTGGCTCTCATTTTACCTCTTCTATTAGGAGTGAAAGTTGTAGCCACACCCAGTCCCGATCCCCTTTATGTCAGTGACCAAGAATTTCTAGAGTCAGTTAGGTTAGATGCTACGGCGGGATTCTGGCAGATTTTAGGACTAAAAACTGATTTGCGCTTGCAGGAATTAGAGGCGGTATTAAAGCGTTTATTAGTTGCCTACAGCCTACATTTAGATACCCGCAGCAATCCCCCTGATGGTCGTTGGCAAGCATTTAATAGCACTGTGAGGGAGGTAATGACTGATGTTTTGAATATTTTTGCTTTAGCTAATGAGAAGTTACGGGAAGATAAGCGGGAAGCAACGACAGAAGAAGTTCAACGATATTGTAAGTATGCACAAATTTGGTCAGCAGGAGAACCTAAGATGCAAGAAAAACTGAAAATTACTCAACGATTAGTTAAGGAATACCGCCAGTTTTATCAAGTTAGCATGAATGATTCTAGTCATTCTATTTTACTTCCTCTTTCTAAAGCCTTAGAAGTAATTCTCTCTGTTCCTGAACATTGGGATGATGAGGAGTTAATTTTCCAAGGTGCAGGACAACTGCAATCAGCTTTAGATCGGCAAGAAGTTTACAAGCGTCCCTTAATTAAGGACAAATCTGTTGCTTATGAAACTCGTCAAGCCCAAGAATTTGAAGCAATTCATGCCTTTATGACAACTTGCGTTAAGGAATTATTTGGTGTGATGTGTAAAGGCGATCGCGCCTTACTGCAAGAAAACAGAAACCGGATTAAATCTGGTGCTGAATTTGCCTACCGTTGGCTAGCTTTACAAGAAAAAACCTCTCAGTCTCAACCAGCCAAATCTGAGTAAATTAATCCTAAGGAGAAAAGCAATGACTATTCTAGAAACTCTCAAATCCCAATTTCAAACTTCTTTCCCTCGTCTAGCTTCTGGCAAATATGTTCACTTCCTAATGTTGCGTCACAGTCAGTCTTTCCCCGTTTTTCAAACAGATGGGGTTCTCAATACCGCCAGAACTCAGGCAGGGTTAGAAAATCGGGATTATATCAGCCGCTTGGTGATGTTTAAACGCAAGCAAACTACTCCAGAAAGATTGGCAGGACGGGAATTATTACGTTCTTTAGAACTAACCAGTGCTGATAGAGAAGATAAGGAAAAGCACTGTGAATATAACGGAGAGAACTCTTGTAAGAAATGTCCTGATTGTATTCTTTATGGCTTTGCCATTGGCGATAGTGGTTCGGAACGTTCCAAGGTTTACTCTGATTCCTGCTTTTCCCTCTCCTCTTATGAGCAATCTCATCGCAGTTTTACTTTTAATGCTCCTTTTGAAGGGGGAACGATGAGTGAGGCGGGTAAAATGCGTAGTGCCATTAATGAGTTAGATCATATTTTGCCAGAGGTGACATTTCCTACGGTGGAAACTTTAAGAGACTCTACCTATCAAGGCTTCCTGTATGTGTTGGGAAATCTGCTACGAACTCGACGTTACGGCGCACAGGAATCTCGCACGGGGACAATGAAAAACCACATTATCGGCATTACCTTCTGTGATGGAGAAATCTTTAGTAATCTACAGTTTACCCAGGCACTCTATGATGTCTTAAAAGAGGATATCAATGCTCCTATTGCTGATATTCAGCTTCAGGCTAGGGAAGTGGTGGAGAATTTACTGAGTCAAGAACCTGTGCGTAAACATCAAGTAATTGTCGGCGAAGAGTTAACTGAATTACTGAAAGAGGTAGGAGAAATTTATCAAGATGAGACACAGTTGCGGTCAATCTTAACAGAATTGTACCAGCAGACTACAAGCTATGCCCAAGCTTATGGGGCAAAAAAGCCTGAAACACAAAAGAAAGGGAAAAAGAAATAATTGATTTTGATTATACCTGTAGGGGCAAAGCATTCGAGGGACAAGCTAGGCTAGTTAACCAAAATTTTAACTCCGAATGCTTCGCCCTATTACACCTACAAGCAGGTAAATATTACCTTTCCAGGAAATAAGCAATGCCACTTTACCACTGCACCCTAACCCTTCACGATAATGTCTTTTTTGCCACGCGAGAAATGGGACTTCTGTTTGAAACGGAGAAGTATTTACACAATTGGGCAATTAGTTATGCTTTATTTAAAGTTAACTATATTCCCCATCCCTATCGCCTCCAGGGACAAGCAGCACAAAAACCAGGCTATTTAGATGCTGAGTCGGAGCAAAATCTCTTACATCTCAATAAACGGGAAATTTATGTTTTTCCTGCTCAACCTTTGCTCTGGTCTTACCAGATTAACACCTTTAAAGCTGCTCAAGTTGCCTATTATGGCAAGTCTAAACAGTTTGGAGATAAGGGAGCAGAACGTAATTATCCCATTAATTATGGACGAGCGAAAGAATTGGCAGTAGGGAGTCGGTATCGTACCTATATCTTGACCAAGGAAAAACTGACAATTCCTCGTTGGATACGTTTAGGGAAATGGGCGGCAAAAGTGCAGGTAGAAGTAATAGAAATCCCGGAATCAGTACTTACTAGCAAATCTGGGACATATGTTTGCCAACATCCTTTAAACCCCCTCGATTTAGCTACCGATACCAGGCTGATACTGTACAACCGTATCGTTATGCCCCCTGTGAGTTTAGTTAGTCAGGGGCAATTGAGGGGGGAGTATTGGCAAGCAGCAGGAGAAGATTGGCAAGATTTAAAAGAAGAGTTTCCCCAGTTACCCACCAAGATTTGTTTACCAAAGGGTGTATTTTATGGAGCAAGTTTTATGAGTAATGAGTAATGAGTTATGAGTGATGAGTAATGAGTAATGAGTTATGAGTTATGAGTGATGAGTAATGAAGCGATTCTCATTTCAGCTAGCTACATTTTTTCTTCCCTATTCCCCGTTCCCTATTCCCCGTTCCCTATTATGTTGCTACAGCCTCCTAAATCTCAAACATTACATTCAGTAGTAGTTCAATTAGCCGCTGCACAAAAAGGTAAAATACCATCTACCCTATCTCGGGCAATTCACGGCTTGGTGATGAATTGGTTAAGTTTAGGTAATTCTCAAATTGCTGAAGCAATTCATGCAGGCCAGGTATCACCTTTAAGTTTATCGGGTTTATTGGGGAACCGTCGTCGGGGAGGAAGTCAGGTAGGTGATCAGTTTTATTTCCGCATTGGTTTTCTCGATGGGAGTTTGTTAGAACCTTTGTTAGTGGGGATGGAGAAATGGGGAACGCAACCCGTAGTTTTAGGTCAGTTTCCTTTTGTGATTCGTAGTATTTATACTTTGCCGGGAACCCACCGTTTAGCGGGTTCAGCAGAATATAGTCTACTGGCAAATTTGCCTCAGATAGGGGGAGATATTGAGTTAGATTTTCTCTCACCCACTAGTTTTAAACAGAAAAACACTATCCAACCTTTCCCTTTACCAGAGTTAGTTTTTGGTAGTTTGCAGCGACGCTGGAATGCTTTTTCACCGGAAGAGTTACAGCTTGCTGCTGTTGAATGGCAGGGGTTAGTTGCAGCTTATGAACTAAAAACCTATGCCCTAAAAATGGAAGGAGGGGCAGAAATTGGTTCTCAAGGTTGGGTTCGCTATCGCTTTTTGGATGCAACCCAAAGGAAACTGGCAACAACTTTAGCTCATTTTGCTTTTTTTGCCGGAGTGGGGCGGAAAACTGCCATGGGTATGGGGCAGGTTGTTAGGAGGTGAGGGGGTGAGGG
>JBAUJE010000078.1:0-6015 GCA_049683475.1 Coleofasciculaceae cyanobacterium
TCACCCCCTCACCTCCTCACCCCCTCACCCCATCTCCGACAGAAAAACTGTCAAAACCCCCCAGGCTTTCCTATCCTGGAAAAAGGTTAAAAAGGATACCGACATGACTAGTCACCGCAATCAACCAATTAAAATCGCTGTTGTTGGAGATATTCATGACCAATGGGAAATGGAGGACAATCTTGCCCTTGAACAGTTAGGAGTTGACCTGGTGCTGTTTGTAGGGGATTTTGGTAACGAGGCAGTAGAAGTAGTGCGCCTAATTGCCTCACTCGAATTACCTAAGGCAGTAATTATGGGAAATCATGATGCCTGGTATACAGCCTCCTCCTGGGGTAGAAAAAAATCACCTTACGACCACGCTAAAGAAGACTGGGTAAAGCAACAGTTAGACTTGCTGGGCGAGGCTCATATCGGTTACAGCAAACTTGACTTTCCAGAACTGGATTTATCTGTGGTTGGAAGCCGTCCCTTCAGTTGGGGAGGACCAGAGTGGAGAAATAAAGATTTTTTGAAGAAACGTTACGGAGTTCGTAATTTCGCCGAGTCAACAGAACGCATCATGACAGCGGTGCAAAGTGCAGCTTATGAAACAATTATTTTTGTTGGTCACAATGGTCCTACAGGCTTAGGGGTAGAGCCAGAAGACCCCTGTGGTAAAGACTGGCAACCTTTGGGTGGAGATCATGGCGATCCTGATTTTGAAGAAGCGATCGCTCAAACCCAAGCACTGGGAAAACAAATTCCTTTAGTTACCTTTGGTCACATGCACCACAACTTACGTCACACCAGTGAACGACTACGCAAAATAACAGTTGCTAGTCCGTTGGGGACAGTTTATTTAAATTCTGCCCGT
This sequence comes from Coleofasciculaceae cyanobacterium, assembly GCA_049683475.1. GTDB lineage: Bacteria > Cyanobacteriota > Cyanobacteriia > Cyanobacteriales > Coleofasciculaceae > JBAUJE01. The sequence continues at coordinate 857 of JBAUJE010000078.1, forward strand.
GTACCTCGGATTATTCAAACAGGGACTGAACGAGTGCGTAGTTTTTCCCTAGTTTCTTTACAAGGAAATGTGGTTGAGGAAATTTCTCTGGTTTGGGTTGGTAAGGACTACAACGTAACGTCTGAGGAGCTTTTGTACCAACCTTTTAAACCAGTAGTGTTAGAAACTGTTTACGAGCAGTCGTCATTAGTGCCAAAGGGTTGATATTATAGATAAGCCCGGAGAGGTGGCAGAGTGGTCGAATGCGCTCGACTTGAAATCGAGTGACCCAAAAGGTCCGTGGGTTCGAATCCCACCCTCTCCGTTGTAGTGGTACTTTCAGCTTCCCTTACTCGGTAAAGCGACAATTTAGTCGTAAGCTGATTTACGACGTTTGTAGCGACCACTATGGCAACGATTAATGACAACTATCTCAAACTGAAAGCAGGTTACCTGTTTCCCGAAATTGCCCGACGGGTTAATTCTTTTGTCGAGGCAAATTCTGATGCCAAAATTATTAAGCTAGGTATTGGTGATGTCACAGAACCATTACCAGAAGCTTGCCGCACAGCGATGATTAAGGCTGTTGAAGATATGGGTGAACGTGACACCTTTAAAGGCTACGGCCCAGAACAGGGCTATGCTTGGTTAAGGGAGAAAATTGCTAGCCATGATTTCTACAGCAGAGGATGCAAGATTGATGCTTCGGAAATCTTTATCTCTGACGGTTCCAAGTGCGATACCGGCAATATTCTAGACATTTTTGGCAAAAATAACACCATTGCCGTCACTGACCCTGTTTATCCTGTTTATGTAGACACCAATGTTATGGCAGGACATACGGGATTAGCTAACGAAGCGGGTAAATATGAGGGATTGGTTTATATACCAATTTCGGCTGAGAATAATTTCACGGCAGAAATTCCTAGCCAGAAAGTTGACTTAATTTATCTTTGCTTCCCCAATAATCCGACTGGCGCAACCGCTAGCAAGGAGCATCTTAAGGCTTGGGTTGACTACGCTAAAGCTAACGGGTCGATCATTTTCTTTGACGCAGCCTACGAAGCATTCATTACAGATCCGGCTTTGCCCCATTCTATCTATGAAATTGATGGAGCGCTCGATTGTGCGGTTGAGTTTCGCTCCTTCTCCAAAAATGCCGGTTTTACAGGAACTCGCTGTGCATTGACAGTTGTGCCAAAAATCCTCAAGGCAAAAGCGCCCGATGGGTCGGATGTAGAACTTTGGAAGTTGTGGAATCGTCGCCAATCTACCAAGTTTAATGGAGTGTCCTATATCGTTCAACGGGGAGCTGAAGCCGTCTATTCTGAAGAAGGTCAAGCTCAAGTTAAGGAGTTAGTTAGCTTTTATCTAGAAAACGCCAGAATTATCCGAGAGCAACTCAAAACAGCTGGACTAGCAGTGTACGGTGGTGTGAATGCGCCCTATGTCTGGGTGAAGACACCTAATAGTCTATCTAGTTGGGATTTCTTCGATAAACTGCTACAGACCACTAATGTTGTCGGTACACCTGGTTCTGGTTTTGGTGCTGCGGGTGAAGGTTACTTCCGCATTTCGGCATTTAATAGCCGGAAGAATGTTGAAGAAGCGATGCAGCGAATTACAAAGAAGTTTAAAGCGTAGGGCGACAATTTCTTAGCAAAAGGTGGGCAATGCCCACCTTAGCTGTTAAAAAACCTTAGCTTAGATAAATCTATTGAGATAGGCCAATAGTAAGATGATTTGGGCAAACTAACAATGAATTGGTTACTTTAACCCCTACATCGGGGTGATTTATCTTGCAATCTACAGTTTTCACCACCAATTGCCAGATCTGAGACTCGTTCGGAAGATGTAGGACATCAGAATTGCTTACATGCTAGCATCGGCCTTATATAAAGATTATATAAAGACGGTAAGACCAAGTCATTAACTTAGTTACCAAGGAAACCAGCCGCCATGTTAGAGATAGGCGACATCCGCCAACATTTCAGCTCAGTGCTAGATTTACATACACTCGCTGAACTCAACTTTTTAGAGAAGTTTCAACCAAAGAAGTATAAAACATTCACTAAATCCCTATACTTTCGTTGGTTAAAATAGCTAACGCCCGTGTGCTGCCAAATCAAATAACAGCGGAGAAGTTTTTCTGATGCCGTTTAAAAATCTAAAATCTTCCCAAATAAGGGAAGATAGCCAGCCTGTTTCGACTCAAACTGAGCAGAAAAACAGAAGGGGCATCTTTATCACGATGCATCTTGCCTTACAAAAAGCATACTTTCCTCAGTTCGAGCGGCATATTAATCGCTTAAGTGTGGCTAAAAAATTTGGATTTAGTTATGCTTTGGCAATTTTGATTCCAATACTCGGCACAACGGCAGGTCTAGCTGTAACAGAATACTACGAAAGACAGGCCCTGCAAACTCTCACCCTTGCCGATGAGCAGCAACAGCTTGTAAACAATTTGGAAAAAGCTGTAATTGCCATGCAGTCCCATCCTAAACAGATTTTGCCGATGCTGGGACAGTCAATCTGGTTAGACTCAGAAAACTCCAAATTTTCAGCACAGGTTAGCCAGGTAGATCAACAACTCTCTAGTCTTGCCACTTTTATCGAAACCTATCCCACCTATTCGGTGATAGACACCACTAATTTCAAAGAATTATTGAAGGCTTACCAAGAAACCACAGATTTCTACATTACGCAACTAAATTCTTTTTTAGACAAGATTGATCCTGCCAACTTAAAACCCGAAGAAATACCAGAAGCACAACAGAAATTAATCAATTTTATGAGTGGGGAAGCTGCCACTAAAATTGATACTAAGTTTGAGAGTCTTTCTGAGTATTTAAAAGAGATTACCAAGGCAGCTCAAGAGCAAAGAAAACAGGCTACTGCTACCCTAGATAGAGTTCAATCACTGCGATTACCAATTGTTGCCATAAGTATGTTGTTATCTGCGGCAATCGCTACTTTACTAGCCCTTTATACAGGTCGTCAGATAGCTCGACCCCTGAAAGATGTAAACTTGATTGCCCAAAGAGTTACTAGAGAATCCAATTTTAACCTACGAGCATCTGTCAGCACCGAGGATGAAGTGGGTTCTTTAGCTATCTCCCTTAATCAGTTAATTGAGTGGGTAGGAGAATATACCCATCAATTGGAACTATCTCACCAGATGTTAGAGGAGCGAGTAGAAGAAAGGACTAAGGAGTTAACCATAACTCTTAAAGAATTAAAGCAAACTCAATCTCAGCTTATTCAGACGGAAAAAATGTCTAGTTTGGGTATGTTAGTTGCTGGTGTTGCCCACGAAATCAATAATCCAGTTAACTTCATTTTCGGCAATCTCCAGTATGCCAGAGACTATATCAAAAACATACTAGAATTAGTCTGTCTCTACCAGGAACATTACTGTCAACCTGCACCAGAAATTCAAGAAAAAATTGAGGATGTTGAGTTAGACTTTTTGGCTGAGGACTTACCTAAATTGTTATCTTCTATGGAAGTGGGAACTGACCGCATCCGGAAAATTGTGCTTTCCTTACGCAATTTTTCCCGTTTGGATGAATCTGAGATGAAAGAAGTCGATCTGCATGAAGGAATTGATAGTACGCTCTTAATCCTCAATAATCGCCTCAAGCATTCAATTGAAGTAGTTAAGCTCTACGACCAACTGCCTTTAGTTGAGTGTTATGCAGCCCAGCTAAATCAGGTTTTTCTGAATCTTATTGTTAATGCAGTGGATGCCTTAGAAGAATCATCTGTTAATAATAATCATTCATTAAGCTTAAGCAATGGAAATATACAATCTCAACAACCTCAAATCGTTATTCAGACAGAAAAAATTGAAGTTAACAAAGTTAGAGTAATAATCCGTGATAATGGTCCAGGTATTCCCCTAGAAATTAGAAGTAAACTATTTGACCCATTTTTTACAACCAAGAAGCCGGGTAAAGGAACGGGTTTAGGACTATCTATCTCCTATCAAATTATTGAAAAACACCACGGGAAAATAGAGGTGTTTTCTGAGCCAGGTAGGGGAACAGAGTTTGTAATTTTGCTGCCTATTTCCTCTCAAAGATTAGTGGAAAGATCACAATCTAAGCATCTGGCAAAATCAGAGTTATCAAGCTGCGCGGTAGACTGAAATTTTGGGTAGTTAGCTGGGAAAATCAGAAAATTGAGAAGGCGTCAATTTCTTCTGCAAAGCTGTAGTACTCTTTCTTCATCCCTGCTACTGAAATCTTGCAGGGTAGATGACACATCTGTTAATAATTTTAGGCATTCTGATTCAGGAGATAATTCTTTGTCTTTAACATCAATCTCAGTTCCACCGGCAAATGGTCAAGCGCCTACTAAGTTAGTGGTGTGCTTGCACGGTTTTGGTGCCAATGCTCAGGATTTGGCTTCCTTTGCACCATTGCTAAACCTGCCTGAGTACCAGTTTCTGTTCGCCAATGCTCCTTTTGAACACCCTAGTGTGCCGGGAGGTAGAATGTGGTACGACCTTTACAGCCAGGATTATCAAGGTTTAGACTCAAGTCGCCAGCTACTAAAGGACTGGTTAAAGTCTCTAGAAGATAGTACGGGTGTTCCCCTCTCACAGACAATTTTAAGTGGATTTTCCCAGGGGGGAGCAATGACGCTAGATGTTGGTTTAACTCTACCTCTAGCAGGTTTAGTTTCTCTGAGTGGCTATCTCCATTCCCAACCGGAGCTAACTGCCAAACAATCCCCTCCACCTGTCTTGATTGTCCATGGCAAAGAAGATATGGTTGTACCGATTGGTGCAGCTAAACTCGCTAAAGAAAGTCTGAGCAATCTAGGCGTGAAGGTAAAGTATCAAGAATTCGAGATGGGGCATGAGATTCGGCCAGCAGTTTTGGCACTGATTCGTGATTTTATCTTAGCTGAAGTTCCCCTTTGACAAAACAGCACAACCTATGGTGGGTGGAGAATCTAGTCTTTTTTAAGTCCCCTTTACTGGGTACAAATTAGAGAAACTCCCAGGAAATCTAACGCTGTTTGTTGAAGTGGAGTTGGTTGAGTTATCTCTATTACACTATTTTAAGCTTGACATGCCACTAGAGCAAAGACCCAAAAAATCAATCACCTGATGCAATAGCTCAGACTTAGTAACTACAAGTACTGTTGAGCCTTCTTCTAGTACAGCTTGG
>JBAUJE010000079.1:0-78474 GCA_049683475.1 Coleofasciculaceae cyanobacterium
TTTGCAAGCTAATCTTTAAGCGATTCATCGAAGCAGCTAAAACACCAATTTCATCGTTGCTTTTGTGATTAAACTCCACTGCCATGTTGCCGGTACTTACTTGCTTAGCTGAGTGAGACATCCGCTTGAGGTGTCTCACAACAGAGAAGTTGAGAAAGAGATTAATTAGCACCACTGCTATTAGCAGAAAAATACTTAAAATTCCCATAACTAAAAACTTTAAGTTATTAGCTGTATTTATTACCTCACTAGCTGGAACTGAGATAATTTGCGTTCCAATAATCTCATTAAGTTGCCAACCAAAACCGTTTTCTTTGCCATAAGTGACAAGCTGGCTCTTAGGAGCTACTGCTGGTGTGCTGTGGCACTGCAAGCAGCTTTTCTGGGTAACAGCAAGAGGACGAGCCACATAAAAAAGCTTGCCACTAGGGAGGTCACGAAAACCCTCTTGTTCTTTGAGTTCTGGTTGCTTGCGAAAGCGTTCAATTACTTTGCTCTCAAAACTGTCAGCTTTATCCCGTAAGTTGGTAGGATTGATGGTAGCTTCCTTGTAGAAAAAATCACTGTACTGTTCTTGCTGGCGCAAACCTTCAAAGACTTCACGAGCTGAATAAGCAGGTACTGTTTCTGAGATAAACTGTTCTTCTGTCTCTAATTTATAAGCTAACTCTGGTTGGATTTGGTTACTGGTATAGTCCCGCACTGCTCCCATCGTTTCAATTAAAATAAGAGCTCTATCCGTTACTACCTGCTCAGCATAATTATTGAGGATTGCAGATAGAGATAACCCACTCAGGACTACTATTAATATAAAGATTACAGATAAGAGCAAATTGAGTTTGGTTCCTAATTTAAGATTTTTGAGCATTTTTTCAACTTAGCTGGTTTGTCAATGCTTAGCTATAGCGTTTCTCAATTATCAGATGAGATACAAATGTTTTGATCATAATTAGTAGATAAGAAAACTAAAATCAACCTCACTTAAATGGTAATTATTACAGCTATTTATCATCAGTCTAGAGTACCTTTTCGACTAAGATATTTATAAGCATGTTCCCTAACTAACTTTTAAATAGGTATGTTTTCTCGCCGTCTCTTCCTGCTACAGCTTCTATTTCTCCTGACAGCTTGTCAAAAGGGAGAGACACCCAAGCTTAATAAATTAACGATGGGAGTAGTGAGTTACGACGAAGGTACTCTCTCCTTTGAGCAATACTCGGCTTTAAGAGATTATTTAGCCGCCCAACTTAAGACGATTGTAGAGCTAGAACCTGTTTACAATCAAGTTAGGGCAATTGAACAAATTAGGCGAAGAAGTTGGTCTTTAGTATTTGCTCCCCCTGGTTTAGCTGCGATCGCTATTTCCGAAGAACAGTATTTACCCCTTTTCCCTCTAGAAGGACTTAATAAAATTCGTTCGGTAATTGTGCTTAGGCAAGACAGCTCCATCAAGCAATTAAGCGATTTAGCTGGTCAAGTAATCGCTCTTGGTCAACCTGGTTCTGCTACCGGGTATTATCTTCCTCTCTACCATCTCTACGGTCTAACTTTTGCCGAAATTCGTCTAGCTCCTACACCCAAAACAATTCTTGAATGGATTGACCAAGGGGAAGTAATAGCAGGTGCTATGTCCCTAGCTGAGTTGGAACGTTACCGACAGGATTTTAATCAGACTAAATTTCGTGTTCTTTATACAGATGCAAGTAATGTTCCTAGGGGAGCAATACTAGTAGGATCAATGGTAGAACGAAACCAACAGGAACAAATCCGCAAAGCTCTAGCCTCAGCCTCTCCGGCTATAGCCGCAGCTACGGGATATTTACCTAATGCCCAATTGCCCGATTATAGCTATTTAATCAAAGTAGTGGAAAAAGTTAGACCGATTAGCCAACGCATTAAAGAAAGACCAGCTCCTCTTTACTAACTATAACCAGTCAACTGATCCTGATGGCTACTATAGAGTTCAGTATGAGAGTTTGACAGAGTTTACCTCTTGTCTAACTCTTGGCAAGAGATAGTGAGCCAGAAGGGAGTTTAAATTGTGCCTTACTTAATCCAAAGCCCTGAGCAAGCTAATCAGGAAATTCACGAATTGAAGTCAGGTTTAAATACTATTGGACGGGAGGCGGATAATAGTATTGCTGTGACAGATATGAGCCTTTCTCGTCACCATGCCCAGTTTAACGTCAATAATGGACAGGTGATGCTTAAAGATTTGGGCAGCCTCAATGGTACTTTTGTTAAAGAGAGCAAAATCAGCCAGTGCGAACTCAAAGATGGGGATTTTGTTCGCTTAGGTAATGTTGTTTTTAAGTTTACCAAAACCCTAGCTAGTCAAAAGGAAAATCCTCCTGAAACAGAATATACTAATTTATCGATTTTTAGTCGCATCGCACCAGAGCAAGCTCGCGTCAAACTTAAAGACTTACTAGAGTCTGAAACTCCAGAACACCAAGGTACAGTCCTGAAATTACGGCAAAAGGATGCTGGCCAACGAGCAGTTGATAAGCTCAGGATTTTGTTGGAAGTTAGCGATCGCCTCTCCTCTCCAGAAGAACCGAGCAAACTGCTAGAGAAAATTCTTGATCTGCTCTTAGAAATTATGAATGTTGATCGGGCTGTTATTCTGATGGTGAATTCAGAAACAGGACAGCTTGAGCAAAAAGCGGTTCAGTACCAAGCGGAAATACCGATAGAAGACCAGTTCTACAGCAAAACCATCACTAATTTTGTTCACGAACATGGAATTGGCATCTTAAGTTCTGATGCTTCTTCTGATGAGAGGTTTAATCAGGCGGCTTCTGTCCTTCAGCAAGAAATTCGTGCTTCAATGTGTGTGCCCCTCAAACCGAGGGACAAAGTAATTGGAGTACTCTATGCTGATAATCTCTCGATGAGAAATATCTACTCCAATGAAGATTTAGAATTTCTAGCGGGTTTGGCTAACCAAGCAGCGATCGCCATCGAGAATGCAGAACTCTACAACAAAATGCAGTCAGAAGCTGTTATTCGCAGTAAACTTGAGCTTTTCTTTCCTCTAACAGTTAGTAAGAAGCTCAAAGAAGATGGCAACTTGGAAATAGTTGATACGGAGGTAACGGCAATTTTTGCTGACATCACTGGCTTTACCCAGATGTCCTCGCGCATGGAACCACGCCAAATTATTGAGATGCTCAATGAGTACTTCCAGGTGATGGTAGAAGATATTGTCTTTAAATACGAAGGCACCTTGGAGAAGTATATTGGTGATGCTCTACTAGCAGTTTGGGGTGCTCCCTATAAGAAAGATAATGATGCTGAGCAAGCAGTTCATGCGGCGATCGCCATGCAAAAAGCAGTTTGCCAACTCAATGAAAATTGGATTAAGCGAGGAAAAGAACCAATTCAAATCCACATCGGACTCAATACAGGTCCTGTCGCTGCCGGTAATATTGGCTCAGAAAAACTTATTCAATACGCAACGATTGGCGACACCACCAACGTTAGTAGTCGTATTTGTAGTGCAGCCGAGGCCGATGAGATCCTGATTGCCCAAAGTACCCTCGATCAGCTGCGCGATCACACAATCAAGACCGAAGCAATTCCCCCAGTCATGGTTAAAGGCAAAGAGCAGCCTCTTCAGCTACATCGAGTACTCTGGAACATCTAGCACCTGTCGGCTAGCTTTTTTGTTTTGTAAGATTAATTCCCCTTAGTACTTGTGATTACAGGGAATGTGGTGCATCACTACTTTTCAGACCTTGAGTTTTTCAGTTGAGCCAGTCCAGCTAAGCCCCTTTGACGACGAATGCTTTGGTTATCTAACTACGGAAACTCATCCACCTCGGCTTTCCCTGCTTCTTGAGCTGTCTAATCCTGACACAAAACTTGACTTGCACAAGATACAGGTGACCACCCAAACAAATTTACCACCAATTCGCACAAAATAATAACTTTTCTTCAGAAAAAATCCTGAATGCCTAGCCAAATTCCAGAAACAGGAAATAGAAACCCTGATTCGGAATCCCTGCTATGCGCATTTACAACTCGATCATCTTGTTAAGTCTACTAACCATCTCTGTCTTTGCCGGTTCTGGGCTTGCTGATAGCAAGCAAATAGGGCAATTAAACTCTGCCGAAAATCAAAAGCCCTTAACTATGAACAAAGAAGACTGTTACGATGGTGACGAACAATCTAATAATGCTGGTGAAGCTCGTCGAGAATGCTTCAAATCAAGACAAATTACCCAATTCCGGGTTGCTCGCCGTGGTAGTGGACGTGTTAGCCCCTCACCAGACCTTCTAACTGTTTAGGCACGAAGCTAACGCTGAAAAACGACAGCTGTTCCTTCTAACTTTTTAGGTAGAAGTAGTGATTGGAGTTTTCGCTTTCCCTTTTATTTCCTATAATGGTAAGTTCAACAGGGATTTAGCTTCACACATTAGGGTGCTTGCCATAAGCGCAGGTTCTGGTTGACGAGCTTAACTCGCCGAAGCCGGTAGAGTAGTGAGTTAAGTCATTAAGGAACAAGTTTTTGTACCTATGCGATGTAACCGCCCCTAAGATAAATGATCAACCACACCGATCTGATCAAAAGCCTTGGCCCCAGTGCAATGGATCAGATTATGTTGTACCTGGCTTTCAGCGCAATGAGAACCAGCGGACACCGACACGGGGCATTTCTAGATGCAGCAGCAACAGCTGCTAAATGTGCTATCTACATGACCTACTTGGAGCAAGGTGAAAACACCCGCATGACGGGTCACTTGCATCACATTGAGCCAAAACGGGTCAAGCAAATTGTTGAAGAAGTCAGACAGGCATTAACAGAAGGAAAACTGCTGAAGATGCTGGGTTCTCAAGAACCTCGCTATCTGATTCAATTTCCTTATGTCTGGATGGAACAGTTTCCCTGGCAGCCAGGAAGATCACGTATTTCTGGCACTAGTCTGACATCGGATCAAAAGCAGCAAGTTCTAGACAAACTACCAGACAATATACCTGATGCTCAGGTGGTTAATTCCCTTCAGTTTATGGAATTAATCGAGTTTTTACACAGTCGCTCTCAAGAAGATTGGCCTATAGAACGCCGCCAGTCTTTATCGGAAGCGATGGCAGAACACATCAAGCGGCGCTTAATCTACTCAGGTACTGTCACCCGCATTGATTGTCCTTGGGGATTGCCCTACTATGCCTTAACCCGTGCATCTTACTCACCAGTTGATGGTAAAGAGCGCACTTATACCATGGTTGAGGATACGGCACGCTACTTTCGCTTAATGAGAGAATGGGCAGACCGTACCCCCAATGTAGGGCGTTTTGTTGAGGAGTTGAATATTCCCCTAAAAAATGTTGATAAAGCGATGTCAGAATTAGATGAAATCCTGCGCGCTTGGGGAGATAAGTATCACCAAGAAGACGGAGAACAATTTATTCTCCAGATGGTTGTTGGGCCAGAAATGGAAGAGGAAGAGAGTTGATAGTAGAAGGGATGAAGCTAGTGAGAGACTTTCACTGTCTCTGTTCTGCCTCAACTTAAACCTAACCAGCGCCAGACTAATAAGATCAGCACTGCCGCGATCGCACCAATAAGGGTATTAATAGCATTTACCACTTCATTAGTCAGCCAGTCTAGTTTAGATTGGGCTGTCGCACCGATTACGCTCTCTATGTTGGTGGCAATAAAGGCTGCAATAATACATAGCACCACCCCGGTCAAGTTTATTTGACCTACCCCCCAGCCAACCAAAGCGATCGCAGCTGATGCTATCACTCCGGCTATTGTTCCCTCCAAACTAACTGCCCCTTCTGTTCCTCGTGCCACAGGTTGCAAGGTGGTTATTAGGAACGTCCGTTTACCGTAAGCTTTCCCCACCTCACTAGCGGTAGTATCAGAAAGTTTTGTTGCAAAGCTGGCAACATAGCCAAGTAATAATAATTCCTGATAAGGAATAGTCACAAATGGTATAGCTAGGGCACAAAGGGTTCCAGCTAAGGCAGAACCCCAAACATTCTCAGGACCCCTAGCACCAGAGCGTTTTTCCGCAATGCCTTCCGCTTCTTTTTGCGCCATACCGATGCGGGTGACACCGGAACCCACCAGGAAATAGAACATTACGACTGTATAGCCTTGCCAGCCTAGAATGCCCCAGATTAAGACACCTAAAAACCAAGCGTGAATTAGTCCTGCTGTTGTTAGTAACTTCTTGGGAATCAGCCAAGCAATCACTATTAAAAAGGTGTTCAAGCCCACAGCAATTAGCCAGGGGTTAGTAAAATTAATTATTAATTGCTGATTGTTCATTATTCAGTGTTTATTCATCTTTCGTCCTCTTTACAAGTTTTGAGGCTAGGATGAATAATCAAAAATTGCATGTTTAAGATTAACAAATGAATCAGGTTTTATTTCATCTGGCTTTTCCTGTTACTAATATTGAGCTGACCAAACAATTCTATGGTGAAGGGCTAGGCTGTGCTATTGGTCGGGAAAATCGCCATGCTGTGATTCTCAATTTATATGGTCATCAATTAGTGGCGCATCTGAGTAAGGAACCTCTGGCACCTCAAGAGGGTATTTATCCTCGACATTTCGGTTTAATTTTTACTTCGGAAGCAGACTGGAAGGATTTGCTGGCAAAAGCGCAGGAAAAACAGTTAGCTTTCTACCAGGAGCCAAAGTTACGCTTTCCAGGTCAAACCACAGAGCATCGCACTTTCTTTTTGCAAGACCCTTTCCATAATTTGATGGAGTTTAAATTTTACCGTCATGCTGAGGCTATTTTTGCCAGTCAGGAGTTAACAGCGATTGGTGATAGAAGCTAATTTTTGCTGACGATTGAGGATGGCTCTGCCTTGGTTCTAGACTAGGCTTAAAAATTGGTAGGTTGGCTCATCGTATTGGTGAAAGTGATTATTGCTCTCTTCAATTATTTCTTGCCAGGTTTAGCTTCTCTGAATCTGACAAGCAACGGCGTTTTGCCATCGGAGATTGGACAAAGGAAATAGTTCTGAGCAAAAAGATTTAACATAAAATCAGCATGACCATGTAAAGTTTTGCGAAGAGCTGTGCCATCATCTATGTCCAATCTTGCCTACACTCCACCCTGGCTACTGAGGAATGGTTTTGCCATGACTCTCTACATTGCCTTAAAAGCTAAGCATAGCTGGGAAAAAACCGTTTCTCACCCAGAACCCCCCTATCAAGAAAAAGTTTTTATCGGTGCTGGAGGTGTACCAATTTTTGGCATTGTTGCCATTCCCCAAAACCCAAGAGGCACAATTGTTGGCACCTACGGTATTACGGGTAATCTAGATAATCAATGGTTCCTCAGACTATTGGGGCGCAAGGCATTTGCCCAGGGTTATGCCGTTGTCCTCTTTGACTGGCGTGCCCACGGCAAAACAGCTCAGTTATCACCAACTCTAACTTCTGATGGTCTTTACGAAGGGGAAGATTTTGTTCGCATTGCAGCAGAAGCTAAAAAGATGGGTTGTCCTGCACCATTTTGGTTAACAGGCTATTCCCTGGGAGGACAACTGGCTCTCTGGGGGGTGAAAGCGTCACAGACAATCAATAGTTGGGGAGAAGACTTAGATTTAAAAGAGTCAGATATTGCTGGCGGTGCAGTTATTTGTCCTAGCCTCGATTCTAATCGTTCCCTTTCCTATCTACTGCAAGCTCCTATCGGTAAGTATCTAGAAAAAGCGATCGCACGGCAACTGAAAAAACTAGCTTGGCAAATTCATCAAGTTCACCCGGAAGCAATTGATCCAACTGCAATTGAGAGAGCCAATAGTATTTGGGGTTTTGATCACGAGCTAGTAATTAATAAATTAGGCTTTTCCTCAGTAGAAGAATATTACGAAGCTAGCAGCGTTCTTCATCTCTTACCTAACCTGAAAAAACCAACACTAATTCTTTATGCTGCTGATGATCCCATGTTTGATCCAACAATCGTACCTGACTTGCAAGCTTCCTGTGCTGGCAATCAAGTCATCGAATTAGTACTAACAACTTACGGTGGTCACGTTGGCTATCTCAGCAGCAAGGCTGGTCAACTTCAAGCAAAAGATCCTGATTGTTGGTGGGCATGGAATCGAGTATTAGATTGGTGTGAGCAGTAGAACAAAAATACGAACTTTCATTTCTTCCCTACACCCCGTCAGCAAGCTAGCCCTATTTTCCCAACTGAAAACGTGCCATCCCAACTGTGTGAGGAAATGCACCGACTAATAGAGCAAGCGCTTCATCTGGTACTTGGGCAATAATTTCAGCATCAAAAAAGCCCTCAAACTGCTCGATTACTTTTTGGGCACGCTTGAGTGGCACTGAGTTTTCTGTAATTTGTTTAGCTAGTCGAATCCACTGTCGCCGAATTAAATAAGCCCGTTGTTCCTCCTGAGCTGACTCAGGAGGAGATAGAGAGAGATTACCTAAGGGCAACCCTAGCTTACAATCTTGGTCAAATATCCCTCCCACTGCCGACCCTGGACCTGCAAATTCGGCGTGATATTCTTTGTAGAGAATTAAGCCATTTCGACGGCGACTATTAACTACCAGCAATTGATTGTTGGGTATTAGCTCTTGAATGGGAATTGGCTTAATAGAGCGATAGTTGGACAACAAACCTCCGGAGGTATTATTTACAAGCCTTAATTTTCTAGGAGGCTCACCAGAACTAGATTTTTGAGTAAAAGACTTTTCTAAACTAGTAGATAGTCTTGGTAAAAGACAATGGGAAATTGAGGAGTTTCCAGTCCTAAATTTTCCTGTTTGTTGATCATTTTTGAATTAGCAATTGTACTAATCCTTGGCACCGGCGGCCTTAAGCAGTTGCACAACTTCCTGGTAGCCGTTAAATTGAGCAATCATCAATGCGTTATAGCCCCCTCGGTTTTTTAAGTTTAAATCAGCACCAGCGTTAACTAAGATTCGTACTGCATTGATATAACCTCGATGGACTGCCCACATTAGAGCAGTTGTACCGGCGCTATCTAGGCGATTAACCTCAGCTCCTGCTTGCAAAAGGTCTTGCAAAAGCTCTGTCTCACCTCGATTAGCGGCTTCCCTCAACATGGTTTTTCCACCAGCAACGGGTGTATTGGCATCTGCACCAGCATTTAGTAAAATCCTCGCAATTTCTGGGTAGCCTTGAGATACAGCAAGAGTTAGAGGTGTTTCTCCCTGGTTGTTATAGTTGCCGTCAGCACCTTTTTGCACGAGCAACTGGACAATCTCGGTGTAACCGTGTAAAGCTGCTAGCCATAAAGCGGTGTCACCTAGCTGGTTTTGAGTATGGACATCGGCTCCTCCCTCGAGTAAAGCCTCTACTACTGAAGTGTGACCTTCTACTGTAGCTAGGTGTAAAGCTGTCTCCTCTCCTTTGTCTTTAACATTGACCTGAGCACCTGCTTCGAGCAGATCTTTGACAACCTCAGTATGACCTCCAGCTGCTGCTGCCATCATTGCTGTACCCCCCTCCAAGTTAGGCAAGTTTACATCAGCACCTTCTTGCACTAAGGCTTGCACCACCTCCGTGTGACCTTGGTCTGCTGCTAAAGTTAGAGCAGTTTCACCTTCTTTATCTTGGCTATTGACCTCCGCTACAGCAGCTAACAAGAGTCGAACAATTGGTAGATATCCCAGCTCCGCAGCTTGCATCAGAGCTGTTCTACCGTTCCAGCCGGAATAGGAAGAACTTACCCCATGCTCGAGTAATATTTTTAAGGTTTCTATCTGACCGTCACTGGCTGCTAAGAGCAAGGCATCTCCAGAAGCTGTAGTATCTGCACCTGCTTCTAACAAAGTTCTTACTACCCCAGTATGACCCTTCTGAGCTGCCAGTTTTAAAGCATTATCTTCGTCCTTGTCTTTGACATTGACATCTGCCCCCCCGGCCAATAAAGTTTGCACAGCCGGGAAATGACCTTTATGAGCTGCAATCATTAAGGCTGTACTACCGTCCTCATTTTTGGCATTGATATCAGCCCCAGCAGACACTAAAGTCCGCAAGACATCGACTTGATTAGATCCTGCGGCTAACATCAAGGCTGTTAAACCGTATCTTTTTCTCTGTAGGTTAGGATTGGCACCAGCGGCTAACAGTAATCGCACAATTTCAGTGTAGCCATACTGAGCAGCAAACATTAAGGCTGTAGTGCCATCTCGATTTGTGGCATTGACCTCAGCCCCCTGAGAAATAATTGTCTTAATTTGGTTGAAGTCACCGCTATAAGCTGCTTTCAGTAACGAGGGGTATTGTTCTACGGTCATCTCTTTTGTCTTGTCAAGAGCGCACTGTAAACTTACCGCCAAATGTCCTTTTTGAGAAGTATCTGCCGGAGGAATATAGGTGGTAGTTAGTAAAGCTTTAGGGAAATTTATGACTAGGCTATGTTAATTTTTATCAAGAACCTTAAAACATCTTGAGCAAACTATGAACCTGGAAATCCCAGAATCGATTAAGACTTGGTCTCAATTCATTCACCCCATTTTGATGTGGGTACTCCTGGCGATGACAATTTACGCACTCTATCTCGGTCTGAAAATCCGCAAGACTAGAAGTGCTGAAGGTGAAACCAGAAAGGAGCTAGTTAAGGGTAAATATAATGTCAAGCACTATCAATTGGGTTCTGTGCTATTGGCATTTATGGTAATAGGCTCAATTGCTGCTATGGCAGTTACCTACATCAATAATGGTAAACTGTTCGTAGGTTCTCACCTCTTGGCAGGCTTAGGCATGACGGGATTAATTGCTACTTCAGCATCTCTTTCGCCTTTCATGCAGAAAGGTCAAGACTGGGCCCGAATTACCCACATTGCCTTAAATATTGTTCTGTTGGGGCTATTTAGCTGGCAGGCAGTAACGGGCATGCAAATTGTACAGAAGATTATCAGCAAGCTGTAGCTTTGGTAATTAACTAACAAAGGAAGGGATGAAGAAGGGAAGAATCAAAGGCTGAAAACGATACACTCAGCGATTGGATTATGCTGTGCAGTTTTTAATTATTCTTCCCAGCTTCTATCCTTTTCCTTAATATGTTGATTATTTCTTAGATTTTTTAGGAATGGGTAGACCTGAGCTAGTGTGGAAATGCTCTTGCACTTTGTAGGTCAAACGCCGGGATACTTGTCGTACAATTTGATTAAGGAGACTATCACCTGTCTTTTGAATCAAGGATTGAGGGAGCTTCTGGATAAACCGAGGAAAGTGAATACTTACTCTCAAATCAAGATCCCACTCTACAAGGGTAATTGCCTCCGGCTGATTAATCCCATTCCCCTCTTGCTCCTGAAAATACTTGCTTGCTGCTACTTCAACAAAGGATTGAGAAGCATGGAAGTCAACCTCATAGCCACTTGGTACATAATCTGGCACAGGTATTGAGTGAATGCGATATATGCCGTTATCTTGAGGTAGCAGTTCTAGACCAACTTTTGGTTCAAGCTCGTAACCTAGTGCTCCAAACTTTCCAATTACGATGGCATAGCCGTTAGCTCCAATTGGTTCTACCTTCATGGGCTCGGCACAGTGACTAAACCAGTTCTGATGATTATCAAGATACGCCATCACCTGCTCAACTTCAGCATACATTTCCATGCAGTCTTGAAAATGACTGTGGAAGCGAGTAGGCTCACTACTTGAGGGTGTTTGTATCACTAAATTATCGATTTCTGTAAAACCTGCTGTGGCATTCAAAGATGGCTGTTCTACATCAGCCCTGTGGTTATCAATAAATTGCGAATGCATACCTTCACTCCTCTAAATAGTCAGCCGTTATCCCCTGGACTAACAATTCCCACTTGAGCTGCCAAAATCTCAACTGACTCTAGCAGCTTTGATCTAGAGACGGGTAATTGTTTCAAAAGTTCATACAATTAAAAAGTTAGAGTTTACTACCAAAAATAGAGAATAAATCGTCAATTCAGCATAGCTTGTGATTTTGCTCGTTAACCACATGTAATTTACGGAGATAAGTTATGAAAGCATTCGTTGCCGGAGCAACAGGTCAAACAGGACGTAGAATTGTTGCAGAATTAGTTAGTCGCAATATTCCGGTTCGTGCTTTGGTACGTAACTTGGAGACAGGAAAAGAAGTTTTGCCAGCAGAGGCAGAACTTGTGGTAGGGGATGTGTTAAAGCCCGAAGCCCTCGAAACCGCCATCGGTGATAGCACCGTAATTCTCTGTGCCACTGGTGCAAGCCCTAGCTTTGATCCCACCGGCCCCTACAAAGTAGACTATGAAGGCACCAAAAATCTGGTAGATATTGCCAAAGCTAAGGGAATTGACCATTTTGTTTTGGTTTCTTCTCTCTGTGTATCCCAACTATTCCACCCACTCAACCTGTTCTGGCTGATTTTAGTCTGGAAGAAGCAAGCGGAGGAGTACCTCCAGAAAAGTGGCTTAACTTATACGATTGTGCGCCCAGGTGGTCTTAAAAACGAAGATAACTCAGATACGGTGCTAATGTCATCGGCAGATACACTTTTC
The DNA here is from genome assembly GCA_049683475.1 of Coleofasciculaceae cyanobacterium. GTDB lineage: Bacteria > Cyanobacteriota > Cyanobacteriia > Cyanobacteriales > Coleofasciculaceae > JBAUJE01. Next base: position 12,474 of record JBAUJE010000079.1, read on the forward strand.
GATGGCAGTATTCCTCGTGCAAAAGTGGCACAAGTTTGTGTTGAATCACTCTCAGAACCTGATTCGAGCAATAAAATTGTAGAAGTGGTTTCTTCTCCGGAGGCTTCGGAGCAAACTTGGAATCAACTATTTGCCAGTGTGGTTAGTTAGTCACCTGCCCTTGTTTTATGCAGTCTAGGGATTGTTGCTAATAAGTTGAGTATGAGAGGAAAGTCTCTTACTTCTAGCTGAAAATTGTTGCAGAAATTAAAGGGCAAATTTTCCTCTCACTTCTGCCAAGCTGGTGCAAGTAAAAATTATAAAAATCACAGGAAAAGATTTTCCCTCAATTTGCTTTGAAAAATCTAATTACTGTTGCTAGTTTCTTAGTTTTAATTGTCTTTCTGTCGGAACTCGGTTTAGGAGATTGGACAGGACTATGGCAAGGCAATTATCCGAAAGGTCTTCACGGAACACAGCCCTTAGCGATGAGGGGAGGTGATCCTTACCTTCGTGCTCTGATGAGGACAATTACCGCTAGTGAGGCAAATGTTGAAAGACCTTATTCAGTCATTTACGGAGGTCAGTATGTCTCTAATTTGAAGCATCATCCCAGTCGCTGTATCCCGATTGCTACTGGACCTAATGTGGGTCAATGTACAACCGCAGCAGGTCGGTATCAGTTTATCAATACAACTTGGTACGATAAGGCAAAGCGCTATCATCCACGACCTTCTGGTTTTTTAGTTTGGAAGTCCTATAGCTTCGAGCCGCAATATCAAGATGCTGTCGTCTATGCTTGGCTCAATGATCAGCAAGCTTGGGGCATGGATATTTCGGAGAAATTACGACAAGGAAAGATCGATGAGGTTCTGCGGCGTCTTTCTGCTACTTGGACAAGTCTTGGTTATGGCATAGAAACTAATTCCATGAGCCGATATTTGCCTCGAATTTACCGAAGTATGCTTAAGGAAGAGTTGGCAAAAACTGGCGATCAATCTAGCAATTCAAAATAAACTTTTTGAGTGAGAGAAAGGGAAGATTTAAAAGAGTTAAAATCTCCTTTACCTTGACCCTTTCTACTTTGCCTTTTAACCCGGATCTACGCTGGGTTGTGTCTCTAAAATGAGAGGGGGTGGCTCTAAGATGTTTTGCCATGATTGGATTTGCGCTTGCGCTGCTTCGTAAGGCGCAGTACCCGATGGAATCAATCTAGCAATGGCGATCGCACGAGCCAGATCGAAAGAGGATCTTTCCTTAGCCATAGCCAAGATTTGATAGCTCCAGCGATTAACTAAGGTTGGCACTTCAGAGCGAGTACGAGCTGAAGTTGGAATCTGCCTTGCCACTCTAATTGCTTCTGAGAGTGCTTCCGGTGTGCCAGAATCAGCTTTCTGATAAGCTTCCTGTAAAAGCCTTTGACCATCAATTTCTCTCTGCCAATTTTTGATGCTACTTTGGGCTTCACCGTAGAGATTTCTACCTCTCCTAATTTGTTGAGCAGCACTAATGGCGGCAGAAAGATTACCCCCTGCAGCCAGAGAACGTGCTTGTTCTAGGTAAGGCTGATCTTCTCTGCGCTCAATCGTGCTTCTCCACTGCCCAATTTTTGTTTGCGCTTCCTTATAAAGAGTACGACCAGCAGAAATGTTGCTAGCTACCTGGATCGCTTGCTGCAAAGAGGCAATGTCACCGTTTATGGCAATTTGTTGAGCCCGCTCCAGGTAGGGCTGATCCTCAAGCTGTTGGATAGTTCTGTTCCACTGGTCGATTTTTGTTTTTGCTTCTGGGTATAGAGATCTACCAGGGGCAACCCGACTCGCCTCTTGAACGGCTTCTTGCAAAGAGGGAACGCCGCCGAAGCTAGCAAGTTTAACAGCACGATCTAGATAAGGTTGGTCTTCTGAGGTCTGAACTTGAGTAGTCCAGCGTTGAATTTCCGCACGGGCTTCCTGGTAACGAGGATTTCCCGGAGGAATTTGCCGTGCTTCTGTAATCGCTGTTCTTAGGTCAGCGCTAAGTCCAGAATTGGCAAACATTCTTGCTCTCTCTAGGGTAGCTAAGGCTTTAACTTCTTTTTGCCAACGACCTACTAGTTGCTGACCTTGTTTGTAAAGAGGTCTTTCCGGTACTAGCTTTTCCAGGGAGGCGATGGCCTCTTCCAGGTCCCAGGCGGTTGCTCCCTCTGCTCTAGACAAAGCGTTGCCTATATCCTGTAAGTCAGATTGCATCTCAGGTTGTTTTACACTGGCAGGAAGTTGATTGGCAATTTCTAGAACGCCTTGACCATCGCGCTTCTCAACACGTTCTAGTGCTATATTCACTAGCTTTTTACCTGCCGTGGCAATCAAATCTTGAGCTTCTTTGTAAGCATAGCTTTCACTACGGATTTCATCTGCCTGCTTAATCGCTTCCAAGATGTTGGCTACTTTCGAGCTTCTACTTAGCTTATAGGCTTTATCAAGCTTGGCACTTTCTTCCTGGGCAATTTGAATCAAACCTGTTAATTCATCGTACTTATCTGTCGCCCAATACTTATTATCAACGTAAGTTAGTTCTACTGCTTTTCTAAAAGCTTCGTTCCAGTTTGATTTCCTAAGTTCTTGATCTGCTTGGGTAAAAAGTTCTTCTGCTTCTGACCAAATCTTCTGCCAACTAGCAATACGCTCTTCTACTAATTCATGGGCAGAGACACCGGAGGGAATTCTTTTGGCAATCTTAATTGCTTCTTCTAGTTCACCTGCCTGAAACTTTTCATCGCCAATTTTGAGGATATCAAGAGACCATTCTTCAATATTGCGGTTAATTTCTAGGTGTAAGGGGTGATCTTCTGGCAAAGCTTTAACTAAAGCGATCGCTTCGAGTAAGTCCTCTGCCGTTTGCTTAGAAGCAGCTAACTGCGCACAATAAATACGTGTAGAGGCTGAAGCCACAGGTCGAAACATCTTGGGGCAGTTCGGCAAGGCTGGCAGCTTTAACAACATTGCTGCTGCAGCCAATCCTAGACCACTAGAGAGTAACAAAACTAAAGCTGCCCAAAACTGCCAACCAAAAGACCAGGTTAGTCTTTTTACCTGAGTTGGTGGACCGGGAGGGGGAGGTGAACTAGCCGTAACTACAGTTCTAGATTGGATTTTTGTAGGAACTTCCCCTGGCTTTGGGTCTTGCCGTAGGGGTTGTGAGGGCGAAGATTGACTCATCCTACTAGGGGAGCCTGGTATTTTTGATGTCCTCTTTTGCCAAGGAGGCTTGTCAGCAAGATTGCCGTTGTTGCCTTGCCAGTTGTTCAGTTGATCAGACTGGGACGGATTCCAGTCTGGCCAAGGGTCAGGAATTTCTCGATTTCTAGTCATAACTCACACCACCACACGCTACGCCCTATCCAGCAATCTTAATCGCACCGTTAGTAGTTGAGATCCTACCCCCCCCAGACAGAAAAAGCTAGATACTCTACTGCTGTTAATATATACCCTAGCTAGATCCGCTAATCCGGAGCGAGAGATAGGGGAAAACAATTGCCTCATAGACTTGGCAGGTTACAACACTCAATCTAAAAAATAAAGGAGCCAGAAACCAGGAGGAGAGTAAAAAAGAATTATGAGAATACATCAGAATAAATCTCTATATATTCCTTCCAATCTCGAAATCATGCCAAGATAAACCCAATTATCCTCTCTCCTGTCTAATCTCTTGCGGTCTTCTCATACCTTAAATGAGTATACTCGCCAAGCCGTGTGCCTAAAACTGTTTGAGAAAATAGCAATAATTTTTATCTCTACGCTGAACTACTATTCAGTCTGGTTCGCGACAAGTGCAGACTATAATTACTCTTAAATAGACTCAGTTCGCAGCTCTGACTCAGTTTGCAATTCTTCAATTAATTGGCTCAGGTTTTCACTACTAGCATGATAAACATCTCCACAAAATTCGCAAGTCGCCTCAGCTCCATCATCCTTTTCAATCATATCTTGTAGCTCTGCTTCACCCAGTATTTTCAATGCACCTAGGACGCGTTCAAAAGAACAACCACAGTGAAAACGCAGCATTTGGACTTCCGGTAGAATGTGCAAGCCCATATCACCAAGCAATTGCTGAAAGATATCTGGCAAAGTTCTACCTTCTCGCATCAGGGTTGTAAATCCTGACAGTTTAGCAATGCGGGATTCTAAAGTTTCTACTAAAGTCTCGTCTCTGGCTAACTTGGGCAAAACTTGGATCAATATTCCGCCAGAAGCGCTAACACCTTCTGAGCCAACAAACACACCAACGCTCAGAGCAGAAGGTGTTTGTTCAGAAGTCACTAGGTAATGGCTGATGTCGTCACCAATTTCCCCAGATACTAGCTCAACGGTACTAGAGTAGGGATAGCCATATCCCACGTCCCGGACAACGTAGAGATAGCCCTTACAGCCTACAGCAGCACCCACATCTAGTTTGCCTTGTTTACTTGGCGGCAGTTCAACTTGGGGGTTGTCTACATAACCTCGAACAGTTCCATCCAATCCAGCATCGACGAGTATCCCACCCAAGGGGCCATCACCCTTAACACGAACGTTCACCCTAGCTCCCTCCCGCTTCATGCTCGAAACTAGTAGAAGACCTGAAGACATAGTTCGACCCAATGCAGCGGTTGCTACATAAGAGAGCTTGTGACGCTGCCGGGCTTCTTCGGTGAGACGCGTACTAATGACACCAACGGCTCTAATTCCACTATCTGCTGCCGTAGCTCGAATTAACTGATCAGCCATGAAACAACCTTACACTTCTTAACATTATTCAATTTTAATTATCCTCACTCTGCTTGGGCGATTTTCGCCAATTCATCTCCCCAAGAGAAGATATTGACCTTGAATATTTTCTCTTGTAACGAGTTTAAACATTAAAATAATCAGATATGATTGGGAGGGGCATGCTATTTTAACGTCAACTCAGAAACTTGTCACAGCTAAAGCAGCTAAAGGCAAGGGTTGGCTCCCTAATCTCAATAAAAATGCTCAAATATGCTAGGAAAGTTTCAACAAAGCCAGCTTCGCATTGAAGTAGAAGCTTCTCAAATCGTCATTCGCGAGAGCTTGCTAAGTTCGGAGAAATTGCGCCAATGGCTTTGGCCAGAGCGGCTACCCGAAGGGCTTCCAGAACAGCTACAACATGGGCTTAACTTCACCAGCTGGTTTGGTCCTGTGGCAATTGAACATCAAGTGGAGGTCGCCCAACCTCATTGCCTACGCTTGATTTTGAGTCAAGGAATCGATGGCTACCACGAATGGTATTGGGGAGAAGGGTGGGTGCAATCTCGCTTAGAGGGAATATCTCTACTTCCCCTAAATCTAGGTCAGACCATTAGTTTACTGCGGCTGCATCAGTTTCTAAACTCCAGCCTAAACTGAGGCATTAAGCCTAGACTATGATTTAACCACCAAGACAGAGCAGGGAGCTTCAGCAACAACCTGGCTGCTAACAGAGCCTTTTAAGATTCGTTTGAGACCAGTTAGACCGCGATTGCCAATTACGATTAAATCAGCACCGTGAATATGGGCAAGGCGAACTATTTCGACTGCCGGTTCGCCGGTAACTATTTCTAACTCGCATTCTCCGGGAAGCTTATCTTGATAAGACTTTAGCTGTTTTTCTATGTGTCGGTAATGTAGCTCATCGGAAGTATGAGGTTGATCAACAGCAACCTCTACCTCAGCTGACTTGTCGGGTATGACGTGGGAAAGTATGATTTTGGTAGCTGGTTGTATTTGCAGTTCATGTAAGTGTTGAATAACATCCTGGGACTGCTCTGAACTGTCTAGGGCAACAATAATCCTTTTTAGCACCAAAATTCTCCTCCATCAGGTATAAGCTGTGAGCGTGTCAGCTGCTAGCTATGGGACTTTTCATCCTTGCTTGAGTATTTGTCTATCTGCCTTGATGCTTCCTAAGAAGCCAGCCAACCTGCCATAAACTCTAAGTTTATGGGTCAGGAATGCTACTTATCAAGGTTTTCTTCTGTGCGCAGTCGAACAGATTGAGCATGGGATGGTAAACCTTCAGCTTCTGCCAGGGCTTGGATCGCACCAGAAACTTTTCGCAGAGCATGAGGTGAGTATTGAATCAGGCTAGAGTGCTTCAAAAAAGTTTCAACACCCAAAGCCGAAGCATAGCGGGCAGCACCGGAAGTAGGTAGAGTATGATTGGGACCGGCTAAATAATCTCCTACAGCTTCTGGAGTAGAGTTTCCCAGGAAGATTGCTCCAGCATGGCGGATCTTTTCTAGCAGATCCCATGGCTGAGCAATTTCGAGTTCTAGGTGTTCAGGGGCGAACTCGTTGGAAAGAAAAGCTGCCGTTTCTAGGGAATCAACGATCACGATCAAACCGTAGTTGGCAATAGACTTTTCCGTCAAAAGCCTTCTGGGGTGGTCAATCAACTGCTGCTTGACCTCTATCTGTACTTGATGAGCAAGTTGCTCATCCGTTGTCAGAAGAACTGCTGCTGCCATGGGATCATGTTCTGCCTGCGCCAACAAATCAGCAGCGACGTGTGTAGGATTAGCAACCTCATCAGCAATAATTAGCACCTCACTAGGCCCAGCCAGGGAGTCAATGCCTACCGTTCCGTAGATAAGTTTTTTGGCTAAGGTAACGTAAATGTTTCCAGGTCCCGTTATCACATCTACTTTCGGCAGGGTTTCTGTACCATAAGCTAAAGCTGCAATAGCCTGAGCACCACCAACCCGATAGATCTCGCTAACACCAGCTTCCTGGGCCGCGACAAGCACAGCCGGACTAATTTTATTGCCAGAACCGGGTGGCGTTACCATCACAATGCGAGGTACTGCTGCAACCTTCGCTGGAATGGCGTTCATAATTACTGTACTTGGATAGGATGCTCTGCCACCAGGAATATAAATTCCCGCTTTGTCGACTGGGGTGTAGCGCTTGCCTAAGACCACATCATCATCGCCAAATTGAACCCAAGATTTGGGAACGCGCTGCCGATGAAATGCTTCAACCTGTCTGCATGCCAAGCGAATAGCATCGAGTAGTTCATTAGATACCTGTTGATAGGAAGCATCTAGTTCTGAACCACTGACACGAAGCTGCTCAGGACTTAGGGAAATTTGATCAAATTCCTCCGTATAGTGCAAAAGAGCCTTATCACCCTGGCGCTTCACCGCCTGCAAAACTTCCCGCACCGTGGCTTCTTTATGAATTATTTGGTCTTGGTTAGTGCGATTAGCTTCGCCACCGCCGGAGAGGCGATTAGCTTCGCCACCGCCGGAGAGGCGATCACAGATACGTCGCAGTTCAGTTTGTGCCTCAGCCTGCTGAGTAATGATTCGCAGCATGGAATCGGAGTACCCGTCCTTAGGTGTTAGCCGTCTAAAGTCCAAATCTAGATTTCTCCTCATCTTAGAGGATAGCTTTCTAGCTAGACTTACCCTTCTAGCTTAACCTGGATTTTTATAGGGTAGTTATCCTTTGCAAATAGATGTTATATTAGTTTTTCTGGTATGTTGTTGGTTATCAATAGCAAGCTTTCATCGAGATTACTGTGGCTAATAGCAAGTCTGCAATTAAGCGTATACAAATTAACGAACGCAACCGACTTCGTAACAAGACATACAAGTCAGCTGTAAGAACACTGATGAAAAAATGTTTCATTGTTATAGAAGATTATGCCCGTCAGCCTTCTGTCGAATCCTTGCAGGAAGTGCAAAATTACATGAGTTCGACATACAGCAAAATTGACAAAGCTGTCAAGCGAGGTGTGCTTCACTCTAATAATGGGGCCCGCAAAAAGTCCAACTTAGCAAAAAGGCTAAAGGTTGTAGAATCTCAAGTTAATCCTTCTTCGATAGAATCTACTGCATCCTGAAGAAAAGTCCTAGTTCTCTTAGCTTAAAACCAATTTCCGATATCCTTCAACTTGCTAACTGCTCAGGCAACTTATCCGAAGATGAGTAAATTCTAACCGAGATAATCTCGGTTAGAATCTGTGTTGAGTGCTAGTATCAAGCAAATTGCTAAGATAGGGAAGGTTATTGAAATTCCTGGGTTAAACCTAAACCAACTCTTTTAGGTAGAGGGGTTAGTATCCAAAAATCAATAACTGAACAGTCACAAATATTGGAAAGCAGGTAGTAGACTGTGCCGATGCAGTTGGTAGATACACATGTCCATATTAACTTTGATGTTTTTGATGCAGATCGCCTGGCGGTAAGAGATCGTTGGCGTGAAGCCGGTGTGGTGCAGCTTGTACATTCTTGCGTGGAACCAGCTGAATATAAGGGTATTAGGGAGCTAGCCGACCAGTTTTCTGAACTCTCGTTCGCCCTAGGTTTACATCCCTTAGATGCTCAGAAATGGACACCCCAGATGGCTAGTCAAATTAGCTCGTATGCTCGTTCAGATCCAAAAATTGTAGCAATAGGAGAAACAGGACTAGATTTCTTCAAAGCTAAGAACCAGCTAGAGCAAAAAGCTGTATTTGAAGCCCAGCTAGAGATTGCCAAGCAGCTAAGTTTACCAGTAATTATCCACTGCCGCGATGCAGCAGTCGCGATGCGGGACTTGCTACAAAAATTTTGGCAGAAGGAAAGTCCAGTCAAAGGCGTGATGCACTGCTGGGGAGGTACACCAGAAGAAACCCAGTGGTTTTTAGATTTGGGCTTTTACATTAGCTTTAGTGGTATTGTCACCTTCAAGTCCGCTACAAAAGTTCAAGAATCGGCAGTAATGGTTCCGGCAGATCGTCTTCTAATCGAAACTGACTGCCCCTTTCTTGCTCCAGTTCCTAAGCGGGGCAAAAGGAATGAGCCTGCCTATGTTCGCTATGTAGCAGAGTATGTTGCAAAATTGCGCCATGTCTCAGTTGAAGTTCTGGCTAATCAAACAACTCAAAATGCTTATCACCTATTTGGTCTGACTATACCAAGCAATCAATCCGTAAATGCTTAGAGCTAAGCCCTGCTCCTAAATCATAGACCCTTAAACTTTCCCTGAAGTTTCTCTGCAACATAATTTTAAGAAGAGTTACTATGAATATATTTGTTTCTACCCTGGCCCCTTTGTTGCCTCTGCATGTTACGCTCACCTTCGGTGAAACTCTCTTGCTGACGTTACTGACCAACCGAGTTAATCATTAGAAAGAAATTAAACCTTGTTGCTAGCTAAGTCATAGTTGGAATGATTCCTCAAAGCCATCATGTTCTGCTTAGAGCAGCAACTAGAGTTATGGATCGCAGGGAAATTACTATTTATCTCTAGCTGAATCTATCTAGCAACTAATCATTTACGATCAATATCTTCCTATCTAAGCAATCCAATTTAATCCCTAGAGGAATCCTCGTCTCTAACATGATGTCTTAGAGTAGGAATTTTCTGCCAAAATCAACTATCTCAAGCTTCTTAACTTTTTCATACTAACTCTAGTCCAAAACACCCATTGCCTTTTTGAGCAAATAGCTAAACCCCCCTAACAAGGTAAGCATGATTAATCAAATTTACACCGCCCCTGCTCAGACTTACACCACTTCCAACTACATGTTGCCCGACCTAGTAGAAATCCAGCGATCTTCTTTTCGCTGGTTCCTAGAAGCAGGGCTAATCGAAGAACTTAACAGCTTCTCACCAATTACGGATTACACGGGCAAACTAGAACTGCACTTTTTAGGTCAAGACTATAAGCTGAAGCGACCCAAGTACGATGTTGACGAAGCAAAGCGGCGAGACAGCACCTATGGCGTGCAGATGTATGTACCCACGCGTCTAATTAATAAAGAGACAGGCGAAATTAAAGAACAAGAAGTCTTCATCGGTGATTTGCCATTGATGACAGACCGAGGCACATTCATCATCAATGGTGCAGAACGGGTGATTGTCAACCAAATTGTCCGTTCACCTGGAGTTTATTACAAATCTGAAACTGATAAAAACGGGAGGCGTACCTACTCAGCATCCCTAATTCCCAACCGAGGGGCGTGGTTAAAATTTGAAACCGACAAAAATGATTTGGTCTGGGTGCGAATTGATAAGACGCGCAAATTATCAGCACAGGTTCTCTTGAAAGCATTGGGACTGTCTGACAACGAAATTATAGATGCTTTACGGCACCCTGACTACTATCAGAAAACCCTTGATAAAGAAGGTAATCCCAGCGAAGAAGAAGCGCTGATGGATCTTTACCGCAAGCTACGTCCAGGGGAACCACCCACCGTCAGTGGTGGTCAACAGTTGCTAGACTCCCGCTTTTTTGATCCAAAACGTTACGACCTTGGTCGAGTTGGTCGCTACAAAATCAATAGAAAGCTGCGCCTCAACGTTGCCGATACAGTCAGAGTGTTGACATCCCAAGATATTCTGGCGGCGATAGATTACTTAATCAATCTAGAATTCGATATCGGCAGTATAGATGACATTGACCACTTGGGTAACCGGCGAGTGCGTTCAGTCGGAGAACTACTGCAAAACCAGGTACGTGTAGGACTTAACCGCTTAGAGCGTATCATTCGGGAGCGTATGACGGTTTCCGAGGCTGATAGCCTGACTCCAGCCTCTCTCGTTAACCCCAAACCCCTAGTCGCAGCCATTAAGGAATTCTTTGGTTCCTCTCAGCTGTCCCAGTTTATGGATCAAACTAACCCTCTAGCAGAATTGACCCACAAGCGTCGTCTTTCTGCCCTTGGTCCTGGGGGTTTGACAAGGGAAAGAGCTGGTTTTGCAGTTCGGGATATTCACGCCTCCCACTACGGACGGATTTGTCCAATTGAAACACCAGAAGGTCCAAACGCCGGTCTGATCGGTTCTCTGGCAACTCACGCTCGAGTTAACTCTTACGGTTTCATTGAAACACCTTACTACCCAGTAGAAAATGGGCAGGTAAATAAAGATAATCCTCCTCTGTACATGACGGCAGACGAAGAAGATGATCTGCGGGTAGCACCAGGAGACATTCCCGTTGATGAGAATGGCTACATTTTGGGTGAATCGGTACCAGTGCGCTATCGGCAGGAATTCACCACAACGACGCCGGATCAAGTAGACTTCGTGGCAGTCTCGCCAGTACAGATTATCTCTGTTGCCACATCACTAATTCCTTTCCTTGAGCATGATGATGCTAACCGAGCTCTGATGGGTTCTAACATGCAACGGCAGGCAGTGCCTCTACTACGACCAGAACGACCTTTGGTTGGTACTGGACTAGAAGCCCAAGCTGCCAGAGACTCGGGTATGGTTATCGTCTCCCGTAGTGATGGAGAAATTAGCTATGTCGATGCCCAGAAGATTCGTATCAGGGACAAAGAAGGTAATGAAACTCAGTACGAACTTCAAAAGTATCAGCGCTCAAACCAAGATACTTGCTTGAATCAGCGTCCTTTGGTTTTTGAAGGCGATGATGTAGTTGCGGGTCAAGTTGTGGCTGATGGTTCTGCTACAGAAGGTGGAGAATTAGCCCTTGGCCAGAACATTTTAGTGGCTTATATGCCCTGGGAGGGTTACAACTACGAAGATGCCATCTTGATCAGCGAAAGACTAGTGATGGATGATATTTACACTAGTATCCACATCGAGAAATATGAAATTGAGGCGCGCCAGACCAAATTAGGTCCAGAGGAAATTACCCGTGAAATTCCTAACGTTGGGGAAGATGCTCTGCGGCAATTGGATGAAACTGGCATTATCAGAATTGGTGCCTGGGTAGAAGCTGGGGACATTCTAGTTGGTAAAGTCACCCCGAAAGGCGAATCAGATCAGCCTCCGGAAGAAAAATTATTGCGGGCAATTTTTGGTGAAAAAGCCAGAGATGTGCGGGACAATTCCCTGCGCGTACCTAACGGTGAAAAAGGGCGCGTAGTCGATGTGCGAGTTTTTACACGCGAACAAGGGGATGAACTACCACCGGGAGCCAACATGGTAGTGCGGGTTTATGTAGCTCAGAAGCGCAAAATCCAGGTGGGCGACAAGATGGCTGGACGCCATGGCAACAAGGGAATTATTTCTCGGATTTTGCCTATAGAAGATATGCCTTATCTTCCAGATGGCACACCAGTAGATATTGTCCTCAACCCGCTAGGTGTGCCTAGTCGTATGAATGTTGGTCAGGTGTTTGAATGCCTACTCGGCTGGGCTGGAGAAAATATAGATACTCGCTTTAAGCTGACACCTTTTGACGAAATGTATGGGGAAGAAGCCTCCCGGACAGCAGTTCACGGCCAGCTTAAAGAAGCAAGTGAGAAATCTGATAAAGAATGGGCTTTTGACGAGGAAAATCCGGGGAAAATCAAGGTCTTTGATGGTCGTACTGGAGAACCATTCGACCGACCAGTCACCATTGGCAAAGCTTATATGTTGAAGCTGGTACACCTAGTCGATGACAAGATTCACGCTCGCTCTACTGGTCCTTATTCTCTCGTAACCCAACAGCCTCTAGGTGGTAAGGCTCAACAGGGTGGTCAGCGCTTTGGGGAAATGGAAGTTTGGGCATTGGAAGCCTTTGGTGCAGCTTATACTCTGCAAGAGTTGCTGACGGTCAAATCGGACGATATGCAGGGTCGTAACGAAGCCCTCAACGCCATCGTCAAAGGTAAAGCAATTCCACGACCAGGCACTCCTGAATCCTTCAAAGTCTTGATGCGGGAACTGCAATCTTTAGGACTTGATATTGCCGTTCACAAAGTAGAAAACGCAGAAGATGGTAGTAGCCGGGACATGGAAGTCGATTTAATGGCAGATGCTGAGCGTCGTCGCACACCAAGCAGACCTACCTACGAGTCTCTCAGCCGTGAGGAACTCGAAGAGGATGAAGCCTAAAATTCTTTAGTTGTGGGTCATTGGTAATTAGCAATTAGTAGAAGACTAATGACCAATGATCGGAGACTAGGGATTAGGGACTAAGGACTAAGGAGCTAAGGAGCTAAGGACTAAATTATGAAACAGCAGCAAGAACCCCGATTCGACTACGTCAAAATTGGTATCGCTTCCCCAGAGCGTATTCGTCAATGGGGAGAGAGAACTCTCCCCAATGGTCAAGTAGTTGGGGAAGTAACTAAACCAGAAACAATTAACTACCGGACTCTTAAGCCCGAAATGGATGGGCTTTTCTGTGAACGTATCTTTGGTCCGTCTAAAGATTGGGAATGTTGGTGCGGTAAGTACAAACGAGTACGACATCGGGGTATTGTTTGTGAGCGCTGCGGTGTTGAGGTAACCGAGTCACGGGTGCGACGCCATCGTATGGGCTACATTAAACTGGCAGCCCCCGTGGCCCACGTCTGGTATCTCAAAGGTATTCCTAGCTATCTGAGTATTTTGCTAGACATGCCCTTACGAGATGTTGAGCAAATCGTCTACTTTAATGCCTACGTAGTTCTAAACCCAGGTAATGCTGAAAACCTCAGCTACAAACAGCTACTGACAGAAGACCAGTGGCTAGAAATTGAAGAGCAGCTTTATAGTGAAGATTCAGAACTGATCAATGTTGAGGTAGGCATTGGGGCAGAAGCACTACAAAGGCTTTTGCAAGACGTTAACTTAGATCAAGAAGCGGAAAAGCTCAGGGAAGAAATTGCTGCTTCGAAAGGCCAAAAGCGGGCAAAACTAATCAAACGTTTACGAGTTATCGATAATTTTATCGGTACTGGAGTTCAATCTGACTGGATGGTGCTGACGGTAATCCCAGTCATTCCCCCAGACTTGCGTCCGATGGTACAGCTAGATGGGGGTCGCTTTGCCACATCTGACCTCAACGATCTTTATCGGCGAGTCATCAACCGCAATAATCGACTGGCGCGTTTACAAGAAATATTGGCACCGGAAATTATTGTGCGCAACGAAAAGCGCATGCTGCAAGAAGCAGTAGATGCCCTAATCGATAACGGTAGAAGAGGACGCACAGTCGTTGGGGCCAACAATCGTCCTCTTAAGTCCTTATCGGATATTATCGAAGGAAAACAGGGTCGCTTCCGGCAGAACCTGTTAGGTAAAAGAGTTGATTACTCTGGTCGTAGTGTTATTGTCGTCGGGCCAAAGCTCAAAATCCATCAGTGTGGTTTACCCCGTGAGATGGCAATTGAACTGTTTCAGCCCTTCGTGATTCACCGATTGATTCGTCAGGCTTTGGTAAATAACATTAAGGCAGCCAAAAAGCTGATTCAGCGAGGTGATCCCAGTGTCTGGGATGTTCTAGAAGAGGTGATTACGGGCCACCCAGTCATGCTTAACCGAGCACCAACACTACACCGCTTGGGTATTCAAGCTTTTGAGCCGATTTTGGTAGAAGGTCGGGCGATTCAACTACATCCCCTCGTTTGTCCTGCTTTTAATGCTGACTTTGACGGTGACCAAATGGCTGTTCATGTTCCTCTCTCTTTAGAGTCGCAAGCAGAAGCTCGATTATTAATGCTAGCTTCTAACAATATCCTTTCGCCAGCCACAGGTCGCCCGATTGTTGCACCTAGCCAAGACATGGTTTTGGGATGCTATTATCTGACAGCAGAAAATCCCGCATCTGGTAAAGGCGCAGAGCATTATTTTGCTTCCCTTGATGATGCGATCAAAGCTTATGAGCAACAGCAAGTCGATGTGCATGCGAAAGTCTGGGTTCGCTATGACGGTCCTGTAGAAACAACAGAACCAGATGATCAAGCTTTGGAAACCACAACATCTACAGATGGGACTATAACCAAAATCTACAGAGAACGTAGAGTTCGAGAAACTCCTGATGGAGAGCTAATTTCTCAGTATGTTCGTACCACCCCAGGTCGAATTATCTACAACAAAGCCATCCAAGAGGCATTGATTAGTTAACGAGAAGCCATCTTAGACTTTGGCAAAATTTGGCAAGAAAGAGCAGGCATTTTTTGAAGTAAAAATTAGAGATTGAACCTGCTCTTGAGCAATAACCTATTGATTCCTAACTTGTCTTGTTATTAAGAAAAGCAAATGCTAGATCAAAAAGAATTGGTTTTCTACAACCGAGTTGTAGATAAAGGTCGTTTGAAAAAGCTTATATCCTGGGCATTTACGAAACACGGTAGTGCTCGTAGTGCCCAGATGGCTGACAAATTAAAAGAGTTGGGGTTTCGCTACGCAACCCGCGCTGGGGTTTCAATCAGTATTGATGACCTACAAGTGCCACCAGTAAAACGCCAGATGCTCAGTTCGGCAGAAGCTGAGATACGTGCCACAGAAGCTCGTTATAGCCGAGGGGAAATTACTGAAGTAGAAAGATTTCAAAAAGTAATTGATACTTGGAACGGTACTTCTGAAGCCCTAAAAAATGAAGTAGTTCGTAACTTTAAAGAAACTAACCCCCTCAATTCAGTCTACATGATGGCATTTTCTGGGGCGAGGGGCAACCTGTCTCAGGTAAGACAGCTGGTGGGTATGCGAGGTCTGATGGCAAACCCCCAAGGAGAAATTATCGACTTACCAATTAAGACTAACTTTAGAGAAGGTCTAACGGTGACGGAATATATTATCTCTTCCTATGGGGCACGAAAAGGCTTAGTAGATACCGCCTTACGCACCGCTGACTCCGGTTATCTCACTCGTCGTCTAGTAGACGTGGCCCAAGACGTGATTGTCAGAGAGACTGATTGCGGTACTAGTAGGAATATTACACTCGGTTCCATGACCGATGGCGATCGCGTACTTATTCCCTTAGAAGATCGTCTCTTGGGTAGGGTACTTGCCGAAGATGCCGTTAGCCCGATCACAGGTGAGGTCGTTGCCCAGCGCAACCAAGATATCTCCGATGAACTGGCAAGAGAGATTGCCAAAGCCGGTGTGCAAGAGGTGAAGTTACGATCACCCCTAACTTGCGAGGCACAACGCTCAGTCTGCCAGAAATGCTATGGCTGGAGCCTAGCCCATGGTCACATGGTAGATTTGGGTGAAGCTGTTGGTATTATTGCCGCTCAGTCTATTGGTGAGCCTGGAACCCAGCTAACCATGCGCACATTCCACACAGGTGGTGTTTTTACCGGCGAAGTCGCGCGTCAAGTACAAGCTCCCTTTGAAGGGACAGTGCGCTTTGGCAAAAAATTGAAAACTAGGGGAGTGCGAACTCGCCATGGAGAAGAGCGTGAACAGGTTGAAGTTGCAGGCGATCTGATTCTAGAACCAATCTCTGGCAAAGGAAAACCCAAAATTTTCCCGGTAACACCTGGTTCCATTCTTTTGGTTCACGAGGGAGACAAAATTGAGGCAGATCAACTTTTAGCAGAAGTTGCCATCGGTAAACGTAATCTCTCAACGGAGAAAGCAACTAAAGACGTTACTTCAGACCTAGCAGGGGAAGTTTTATTTGCCAACTTAGTACCAGAGGAAAAAACTGACCGACAAGGCAATACCACCCGTATCGCTCAGCAGGGCGGTTTGATCTGGGTTTTGTCGGGGGAAGTCTATAATCTACCACCTGGTGCTGAACCCGTGGTCAAAAATGGGGATGCCGTTGAGCCAGGAAGTGTGCTGGCAGAAACTAAACTAGTTACCGCTAATGGCGGTGTTGTTAGACTAACTCCAGGTCGGCGGGAGATTGACATCATAACTGCCTCCGTGCTGCTTGACCAAGCACGGGTAAGAATAGAAAGCACAGGTGGTAGAGAACAGTATGTAATTTACACCTCTAACAATCAGCGCTTTTTGCTCAAAGCCACACCGGGAACAAAGGTACTCAACAGCCAAGTAGTAGCAGAACTAATTGATGATAAGTATCGTACCAACACTGGTGGCATTATCAAATACGCCGGTGTAGAAGTTGCCAAGCGAGGTAAGGCAAAACAAGGCTACGAAGTAGTTAAAGGTGGCACATTACTTTGGATACCAGAAGAATGCCATGAAGTTAACAAAGATATTTCCCTGCTTCTAGTAGAAGATGGTCAATACGTTGAAGCAGGAGCCGAGGTTGTCAAGGACATCTTCTGCCAATCAGCAGGTATCGTCGAGGTGGTGCAGAAAAATGATATCCTGCGCGAGATTGTGATTAAGCCAGGAGAGCTACATCTTGTTGACTCACCTGCCGTAGGAACCGAGAAGTCAGAGCAGTTGATTTACCCTGGCACAGAAGCAGTACCAGGAGTTGAAGTCAGTGAACTGCGCTATGCCGAAGCTGTCGAAACACCAGAAGGTTCAGCACTGCTGCTAAGACCTGTAACAGAGTTTGTAGTACCAGATCAGCCAGATTTACCCTCCCAAGCTTCGATTAATACAGAAGAAAATAGCAGTAGCGCCATCGGCATCGAACTAAGAGCTGTACAACGGATACCCTACAAAGACGGAGAAAGAGTTAAGTCTGTAGAAGGAGTAGAACTGCTGCGCACCCAACTATTGTTGGAAATGAGTCAGGAAGCAGCCGAACAGGGAGAGCATGCTGGCTCATCCCAACTCTCAGCTGACATTGAACTAGTCAGTCTTGCTAACATTGATGGCTCTAGCTCAGAAGAAAGTGAGGAACTAGAGGACGTTACGTCAGAAGTCTCAGATTTAGAAGAAAAACGACTACAGCTAGTGATTCTCGAATCGCTTGTTCTTCGTCGTGACACTGGTGTTGATCCTTTGGGTGGGAGTAGTTCAACAAGACTTCTCGTCGAAGATGGTGACGAAATTGCACCCGGTGCAGTGGTGGCGCGCACGGAAATTCAGTGTAAGGAAGCTGGTGAAGTTCGAGGCATTCGAGAAGGTGCTGAAGCTATCCGCCGAGTACTAGTGGTGCGCGACGCTGACCGGATCACAATCCCTTGTCCCAACTCCAAGCCGAATGTCGAGGTAGGAGACCTACTCGTATCTACAGACTACATAGGAGAGGACGTTCCTACAACAGAATCAGGTCAAGTGGTGCGAGTGAATGATGACTCTGTCACCCTGCGATTAGCGCGTCCCTATCGGGTTTCAGGCGGCGCGGTACTGCAAATTGATCACGGGGACTTGGTGCAACGGGGTGACAACCTAGTACTACTAGTCTTTGAACGGGCGAAAACGGGTGATATCATCCAAGGTTTGCCCAGAATTGAAGAACTTCTAGAGGCCCGCAAGCCAAAAGAAGCTTGCATTCTAGCCAGACGACCTGGCGAAGCTCAAGTTATTTACGAAGAAGGTGAAAGCGTTGATATCAAGGTTATTGAGCCAGATGGGGTAGTAGCTGACTACCCGATTAGTCCCGGTCAAAATGCCATGGTTTCTGATAGTCAGAAAGTGAGTGCAGCCCATGCTCTAACTGACGGCCCAGCTAATCCGCACGAAATCCTGGAAATTTTCTTCAACTACACCCGGGAACAAAAGGGAGTCTACGAATCAGCCCTAGTGGGATTGCAAGAAGCTCAGAGGTTTTTGGTTAACGAGGTGCAGTCAGTTTATCAGTCTCAAGGTATTGATATTTCTGATAAACACATTGAGGTGATTGTTCGCCAGATGACCTCAAAAGTGCGGGTAGATGATGGCGGCGATACAACAATGCTGCCAGGGGAATTGGTGGAACTGCGGCAGATTGAGACTGTCAATGAGGCAATGGCAATCACTGGTGGCGCACCAGCTCACTATACACCTGTACTGTTGGGAATTACCAAGGCATCACTCAATACGGATAGCTTTATCTCCGCTGCTAGCTTCCAGGAAACTACTCGTGTCCTCACAGAAGCAGCAATTGAAGGAAAATCCGACTGGTTGCGAGGCCTCAAAGAAAACGTGATTATTGGGCGTCTGATTCCAGCAGGGACTGGCTACAATGGCTACGAAGAAGCAACCTTAAATAGTCTAGAGTCCGACCTGTCTGGTGGTACAGTCTATGGCTACGGAGAACGCACTGATATCGCAGAGCTAGACCAAGATGATCCTCTTGAGGTAGTACTTGATGACCGGACTGCTCGTAGTTACTCTGTCGAAGAACAAGCTAGTTTGGCTGAAGAGGATAGCAGTGTCGATCCCTTTCTTCCTGAGGAAAACGACGATTTAGAGGACTAACCGCAAGTCGTCAGTTACCGTTAAGATAACCTTTAAAAGGTTGTACTAAACAGTACAACCTTTTTGCTTTTTGAGCGATAGATAACTAGCTAGCCTCTTCTAGTTCGGCAGTACGAATAGATAAGGTAGTCACTCGCTTACCACGCTGTACCTTAACCTGTAGCACCTTGCCTACACCACTACTCTCAACGATGCGCTGTAGTTGCTCAGCACTGGTAACTGATTGTTCATTAATCGCAATTACTATATCATATTGACGAATACCTGCGCTAGATGCTGGTGTATTAGGCATTACTTGCACCACAAGTACACCGTTAATTTCCGGTATTAGAAAAGGTGAGTTGGGGTCAGAGTTGTTCTCCTTAGCTAATTCGGGTGTAAGTGTAGCCATACGAATACCAATATAAGGATGAGCAACTTTGCCACCATTGATCAGCTGAGATGAAATTGCCTTAGCTGTGTTGACTGGAATGGCAAAACCAATTCCCATCGCATCAGGGCGAATGGCAGTGTTAATACCAATTACTTCCCCTCGCTCATTTAATAATGGTCCACCAGAATTGCCCGGATTGATGGCTGCGTCAGTTTGAATAAAATCTAGTCGTTTGTCAGGAATACCAACCTGAGTACTAGAACGTTGGAGAGTGCTGATAATTCCTAAAGTAACAGTGTTTTCTAGTCCTAAAGGGTTGCCAACAGCAATCGCCCAGTCACCGACCTGAATAGTACTAGAATCACCTAGAGGAGCGATCGGCAAGTTGCCCCCGTCAATTTTGACGACTGCTAAGTCTGTTACTTTATCTGCACCCTGAACTTTTCCTTCAAATTCGCGTCCATCCTTGAGGGTTACTGTCACCTTATCTGCCCGATCAACTACGTGGGCATTAGTGAGAATAATTCCACGGCGGTCAATGATAAAGCCTGAGCCTTGTCCCCGCAAACGCCTTTCTACAGGATTTTGAGGAGGAAAGTCATCACCGAAAAAGCGCCGGAAGAAGGGGTCGTCAAAAAACGGATCGACACGACGCGTTACAGTGCGCTCTGTATCGATTTGCACTACTGCTGATCCGACCCGATTGACTGCGGCGGTAACAAAACTACCACGGGTAGGAAGGCTGGTTGTTAGCTGCTGTTGTGCTAGTAGTTCTGGCTCTGCTTGAGATGGTAGTACATGATAAAAACTAACTATTAGCAACGCTCCAAGCAAGATAGCGAGTAGGTGGGTACTGCTTTTTCGTAGGAAGAGAGAAAATTTTTTTGATCCCATAACCTCAACCGTTATTTAAGTAAATGTGAAGATAATCCTCTTAAATTGTTTCTTCTGAGTTGTCAGCACTTCTATTGATATTGTGGCAGTTGCGTGAACCTCAATAGAGGTTTTACTAGTGTAGAACTTACCTATTGACATAAAAATCAAAATGTGGTTAAAAAATAGACATAATCAAAAATGGTAACTACTGCTATTTTCCTTAAGCTAAAAACCCAAAGCCTTTGCTCTAGACTAGGATCTTAAGTAGAGCAAACCAACTAATTTTCCTAACTGATGACTAGAGCTAAGCCATTGACCAACGAAACCTTTGCTATGTCTGGTAAAGAGGAAAATTATCTGGAGCAAAACGTGCACCTCAAACAGGGTGAACACCAGCATGCTCAAGAACTATCTAGACATGGTCATGTCCACAGCCAAGAATCTCTAAGGCGAATCGTCAATCGGCTTTCTCGGATTGAGGGACATATCCGAGGGATTAAGACGATGGTTCAGGAAAGCCGTGCTTGTCCTGATGTCTTAGTACAACTAGCTGCTGTTCGGGGCGCTTTGGATCGAGTTGCACGGATTATTCTCGATGAGCATTTAACAGAGTGTGTTGCTCGTGCTGCTGAAGAAGGCAAAATTGAAGAAGAAATTGAAGAGTTAAAGGCAGCCTTAGATAGGTTTCTGCCTTAGTTGCCCTATTTAATTATAAAAAAATAGGTATGGTCAAAATTCAAGATAGATTTTGCTCGACAAACCTTTTACCTCTAGCTCCAGTTGAGAATTCCCACCTTCGCAAATTAACTGACCCTTATAGTTACTTGTAGGTAAGACAAAAGATAATTGTCTACCACTACCAGCCTCTACCACTGCCTCTCCAATATTGATCTGGCATTGTACTCCATCAAGTCGCACTTGCTGACTATTGAGAAGGTCAGTAATTAAAACTTGCTTGGTTGAACCCATCACTTTAATAATTAGGTGATGCAGTGCAAACCTGAACAAACCGTTTTCTAATCTCTCTATTTTTGTCTCAGGGGGTAATCCTTTTATTACGGGTTTTTTGGTTCCTTTTGGTCGTTTTTGGATAGTACTTTGCTGACTAACTATTCTTTCCTTTGGGGAAACTAATTGAGGTTCAGCTGTAACAGATAATGAATCTTTAGTAAGGGGTGTTGGCTGTTCTCTCGGAGCAATTGGGGAGTCTGGGGATATAAGCTGAGGATTAATTGCCCAATTGTCAGCTTTCTTGAGTAGTTCCGACCGACTTTTAGCTGCCCTATTGTTTTGACCCTGGCTTAAGGCATAATCAACCTGTTTTATTTTTGTTGCCAGCCAACGTTCTCGTGCAAACTGGCGTATCTTCTCGTCAGCTGAAGAGACAAATTTTTCGTAAAATCCCAGAGTTTCTCGTAGTGAACCAATTTTTTCTAAAGCAATTCCTACCTGCGGCATCAATAAATAGTTAGACCAATCTGAATTTGATATAATCTGTTCTCGAACAAATTTCTCATAACGTTGGCGAGACTTTTTTGTAAAGTCATCAGGTTTTAAGTCTGAGCAAGCTAGTTGATAGATAAAATCAAACTTTAACTTTGCTTTTTTCCATTCAGTAACAAAAACTTTCGGTAAATATTGCTCAGCTGCTTCTATAGCCTCAAAACAGTAGCGATGACGGTAACAATATTGCCAAAGCAAAGTAAATAACTTAGCATTTATCTCGGCTTTACTTAGCTTTTCAAAGCATTCCTTAACCTTGACCAGTTTATCTAACCAAATATAGACAACAAAAGCCTGTTGATAGTAATGTTGTGTTTCTAATGCTGGTGCGACGTATTTAAGCCATTGACGATTGCGTGGTCTTCCTGCCTGTTTCCACTCAGCAATAATCTTCTTCTGTTCTCCTGCCTTTTCTAAAAACTCTAAACCTTCAGGGTAGCCTTGTACTAAAGCTTTTGCTCGATAATACTCTTGACTTTCTAAAGTACCACAATCTTCCCAATAACTAACTGCTTGATCATAGTTTTTAGCATGATAGAAACACTCAGCAGCAAGATGTTTAATTCCAGTGTATTCTCCAGAAGTGTATAGCTCTAAATTCTGAGCATCTAAGGCGATAAGAACTTGCCCAAATTCCTGCCATTTTTGTACTACAGGTTCGCTAACCTTGAGGAGCATCTCGATCCGCTTAATGTACTCTTCTATTGCTTGTTCACTTTGTTTAGTTAGTAGATAACTTTCCTCCCCATCTTTTATAACTGCTTCCTGGAGAAATTTTGTGAAATTTTCTATTGCTTCTAAATTATCTGGTGGGGCAACCATAAAAATTGCCAGAGACTGCCCTACTTTTTGGCTAGTTTGACTCACTTGATTTAGAGCAGCGTGCTGGTTATACCACAAGACTAACTCTGACCAACAGATTCCCTGCCAAAAGCAATTCCAGGCCTGATCTAACTCACCCAATTCAAGGAAACGTTCTCCTGCCTCCCGGTATAATTCTTCAAATTTAAGAGCCCAAGCTTGACAAAGACCTGCTTTAACTAAGTCACCTATCCCACTGTAGAATTGGCTAGCACGTCTGAGCAAACTTGGGTTTCGTGAGTTTAAGCCCTTTGTCTCCAACTCTAAGGCAATCTCCCCTGGATCATCTTCTTCTAATTCCTGAGCATTCTTCGCAATGCCAGGACTAATGGTACGAACATTTTCTTGCCAGATTTCCTGATTTCTAGCAAACTGTTGCATTGCTTGCAAGAGAGCCTCATCACTAGCATATTGCCACAGTTGGCGGTTTCCCTGTTCAGAGTCCACTACAAATAGACGCTCAGTTGCCCTGCTAGCAGCCACATAGAGCTTATTAAAAAAGTACTCTACTTTGACCTTCTGTTCTGGTGCTTTATTTGTTTGATTCCAGATGCTTTGGTTACACTCTTCTCCAAATTTATAGAGAATAACTTTTTTGAACTCCAATCCTTTAGCCGAAATCGCACTCAAAATATTTTTGGGCGGAGAGTTTTCTGGTAAATTTTCTACTGCACTAGACTGCTGAGAAACAATGACTGAAAGTACCTCATCAGCTTGAGCATACGTTACTTCTTCTCCTTCTTCACAAGGCACAATGATGATTGTGTCTTTAATGTGGCTTGCTAATTCTTCTGTAGTAATATTTTGGTTGAGAATAAACTTTTGTGTTTCGGGGAAATGACCTTTTTGCCAAGGAGTTTGGGGTTGAAGTTCTGGCAAGTTAAACAGAACGTGCCGCCATAGTTGAATTAAATTAGTAACTTGAACAATAGGAGGACTAGAGCGATAGTTTAATCTCAGCTCTTGGAAATTAATGCCTAGTTTGAGTTGATCTGCTGGATCTAATGCCTTAATCACTTCTGACTCAAAGGCAGCCTGAACACTAGACCAGCGGAATCCAGTGGGATTCAAAGTTTGGAAGGGGTCGCCAGCGAAGGCAAAGGGCAGACTATGAATCGGCTGATATCCCAGACGGTATTGGGAGAAAATGGACAACCGCATAATTAGCTTAAGCTCTAGCCTGGTAAAGTCTTGAGCCTCATCACAAAAAATTGCAGTGTAATCAGAACTATAGCATTGAAGCTGTATGACTCTAGCAATTAGATCCTGGTCATCCCAGTAGCCTTGCTCTGTGGTCAGATGCTTATACCAGCGTTCCCAAATTGTGTCGTAAATACCTTGGAACTTTTCCAAGTCAATAGTTTGTTCCTTGCGAGGCACTTCCTCCTGGTAGTCTTCAGGAGTCATATAATTTTCTAAACCATAACCTTTGATAAAAGTACGGATGACGTGCCAACAAACCTCTGGGGAATAACGCCTTTTCTGTTGTAGTTGTAGAATGTTTTTTTTCAGATAATCAGAGGAGTTTTTGCCCTGATATAGTTGTTTGAAGCGATGAAAAGAAATATACTTTGAAGGGGCAAAGCGTTTACGCTCCCTAGCTGGCAGTAAATTTATAAGGAAGCCACCGAAGGGTTGAAAGTTTTGATCAATACTAGGCATCTCATCCCCCTGACTTCTTTCTGAGACAAAGCGATGATGAGATGAAAGCAAGCGATTTACTCCGTCTCTAGCCACCTCTAACAAGCGTTCGTTATAGGTAAGAAATAAAGGCTGACCAGGAAGGGGTTCCGATCTAATTTTTCCTTGCTTGTTGTAATATTTCCGGTAGCAGTAGTCTGCAAATAGGTAAAGTAACATTGTGGACTTGCCACTACCTGCTCGTCCATTGATGAATAATGGCAGTGAGCCATTAGCTGGTGCTGAGGCCGAAACTGACTGGAGAATCTGTTTTTCTTCAGAAGAAAGAGCAAGATTAGCCTCCCTACCTCGCTCAATTGCCAACCAACTTTCTTGATCAGCCAGTAAATAAGCGGGATAGTAACGTCGAGCAAAAGGTGTTAACTTATGTTGAGAAGTTTCCTGCCAAGTCCCTTCGTAGGATTTTTCTCCCTCAATAGCCAAGATAGTCGTTGTCTGAGAATAATCAAACAAACCAGTGGTTTCACCTAGCTGACGAATCTCTTCCTCTGATGGCTCATGCTCAAAGGGAGCCAGCAAAAATAAAATGCCTCCCACTTCGCTGTTGACACCGTTAAGTTCGCTATAGACTACGTAGTGATTGTTCTCACCGTAAAGCTTGAGATTTGACCAACCAGCTAACTCTCGGGGTAGCACAGTTTGCTCAATAATTTTGGCAACAACTTGGTAGTAACCAAACCATGCTTCTTGAATTTCTCGCTGTTGAAACTGCTTGACCCACTCTTCGCTTTCGTATATGACCCAGTCCTCTGTCACCATATCCATTTCCCAACCAGGCGGTTCTAGCCAGGGATGCAGTTGTAGTGGCAGTTCTGGCAGTTCTTGGACAGGGTTTTGCTCAATGGTTTGCCCCCTCAGCCATTGTCTTAGCTGCGTTTCATTTAGTTGAGGTTCGAGATAGTTTTTACCATACTCAATTGGTTCTTCGAGAAACTTTTCGTAGTCGTTATCACCTCGCTTGAAGATATCGAGCAAGCAAAGCAACTGCTCATTGTCTACTCTGAGGATGCGTGCAATCAGTCTCCGGTTAAGGATTCGGCGCTTGAGGTAGGGATAGATTCTCTCGAAACGTGCTTGCACCTCATCAGTTCTCTGTGTCTTCAGTTCAGAACAGAGCTGATTGATTCTCTCCTGAATCCCGTATCGTTCTGCTTTGCTGTTGAACTGAGAGGTGCGATAGACGTACATTGTTTAGTCTCCGCTAACTTGAGAAAAATACAACTCTAGCTGCTATTACTTATTGTTATCCAACCCAGAAGATGGTTAGGGATTTTTTTGTTACAAACTATACAATTTGCCAAAATTTATACTGGGTTTGGTCGATTAGCAGACTCGCTAAGCTAATAAGCATCTAAAATTGTAAATTTTGCAAGTTTTGGCAAAACGCCTCAACCCTCTCCGCCTCTGGGGGTGTCTGCATCTGTCCCAATTAACAAATTAATGCTTGACAGCTTAACGGTGGAGAAGGGATTAATAAGGCTGAAACTAGCCTCTGGCAACTAATCTAGCCCCAGTTGCCAGATGAGCTAACTGCTTAAAATTGATTAGGCAGATAGTTTGGTTTTCCGGTTCAATTTTAATCCAGCCCTTAATGTTGAGTTTTTGCATGATTTTGGCTGTATCCTCAACACTGATGTCACTGACGTCTGCCAAATCTTGGTAGGGTATATTGAAGATTTCTATTCCTTTTGCCGTAGGCTGACCGTAACTTTCTGCTAGACTCACTAGAGTATTCGCTAACTTAATAACTGAAGGCTGATGGCGTTGTTGAAAGCGAAGATTAGTCTGGCGTAGCCTCCGCACCATTAGTTGCAACATACGGTGATGCAACTGGGGGTCTTTGAAGAGGGTCTGAATGAAGCGCTGTGCTGAGACACTGAGTAATATTACATCACAAAGAGCGACAACATCGGTTGAGCGAGGAGATTCATCGAGAATTGCCATCTCTCCGAAGAAATCCCCTCTACCCAAAATTGCCAGTGTGACAGAATTTTCCCCATAAAGGCGTCGAACTTTTACCCAGCCGGAGACAATAAAATAAACCGCATTTCCCCAGGCATCTTCCATAAGGACAGCCCGCCCGGCGGGGTAGTCGTGTTCTACTACCACGGATAACAACCATTCTAAAGTCTCCTGGTTAGCAGTATTAAAGAGTGGGAAAAGCTCACTAAAAGCCTTGGTCTGCATGAAAGGTCTTCAAAGATTAAGGTCTGAGGATGCACTCTGTGGCAGCCAAGACTAGTGTAACGCTGTAGCAGATCCCCGTGCATCGGTATTTGTGGCATCTTTAGGCAGCTAGTGTGGGATTAGCGAATTGCTTTCACCTGCTGACTAATTTTTATTTATAGTACGGCAGTTTTCGCGGATGGGACAGGTAAGTAGGTCAGCATTCATATTTGTCGTTGAGGTAAGGCAGAAGGCCACAGGGCAGTTTGCGCAGCTTAGCGTAGCGATAGCGACGTAAGGAGCGTCTGCTACGCTAAGGTTCCTCAGCAGCATTGGTAACTAGGGTATAGGGAAGAGGATTTTAGCCTCTCAATATTTGTTTACATACCTTCGTTTATTTGTACTTACCTACTTACTAGTGGTCTGTCAAGATAGTCTTGAGGGACTGGTCAGGGTAATTTTAGCTTTTGGATGAAGGGATTTTGGAGAATTGCATATCCCTCACTTCAAAATTGACAGACCACTAGGTAGTCGGATGTAAACGAACTAGGTCAAATCCTTATTTTTCTGGTTTGGCTTTCAATGGCAAAAATTGAGCAAGCTTGCTACCTTATCTCACTTTTGCTTAGAAAAGTTTTATCAATTTAAACTCCTACTAACGGTAGATTTAGAAAGTTTGACAGAGAGTTTTAAATTAAGTTAGTTATCAAGGTTAGATGGCTTGAATACCTCGAATCGCTATGAAGAATTGTCAGTTGATTGAACCTAGCAGTGATAGGGATCACTAGCAATCTTAAGTAAAATAACAGGCTAACGATTTATGGTTGATCGCAAAAAAGTTTTTATAGAAAAGCAATTATGCTATAATTAATCTTGCATTTAAAGTAATTAACATTTTTTAATTAAAGTTTTCACAAATACATGTTTTTTAGCAAAGAAAACAAGGAATATATAAATATAGATTTAGATAGAAACTGACAATTTAAAAAATAAGATAGATTTCTATCTATAAAAAATTGCTGATGCAAAATTCTTTATTTATCCAAGGAGGTACGACATTCCTTTCATTGCTAAGAGTTAACCTTAGCGAAACGGAAGTTGTCTGTCGTAAGTATTAAAGCATGAATAAAAAGCACGTTTGCCCTTGCTGCTCACAAACTTTACTACGTCATTTTTCTCATCATAGAATTTACTGGTTCTGCGGTCATTGTCATCAAGAAATGCCAGACCTAGATAACATCTGTGGAACACAATTGAATTTACAGCATTGGATTAACAAAAACATTACTGAGCGTCAGCAATGGCAAAAAAGTTGGCAGAAAAGAGAGAAATTATCTGCTGGGGTTAAAATTCAGGCAAAAGACCTGAAAACTTTTCAAATAGAACTTGATAAAGAGTGGCGGCGTATGGCACGGGAGCAAGCACCTTTATCACTAATTATTTTGGCTCTCGAACTTCCGAGTTACAAAGATGCCTACGAGCAGCAAACCAGAGATAATTATTTACAACAAGTAGCTAAAGCCGTTATTAGCTGCATCAAACGTTCTGGCGATTTAGTCTGCCGTTATAGAGACGAAGAATTTATTATAATGCTGCCCCAAACAAAAGCGAAAGGAGCATTGTTTGTCGCAGAGCAAATTCGTACTGCAGTTAATGCTTTAGAGATACTCCCAACTAATTCTAGTTTTAGTAAGCATCCTGCTCTCAGTTTGGGGGTTGCCAGCATAATTCCTAGCCACGAATACTCTCCTGTGATGTTGATTACTGCTACTGCTCAAGCACGAGATCAGGCACAAGTTGAGGGAGGCGATCGCGTAGTTATCCATGAGCAACTATTACGGCAAACCAAAATAGTAGTAGAAAATGAGAAAACCCTAACTTTTTAGGGAAGTGAGGGAGATAGGGTGAGGTTCTTTTCCTGGCTAGATGAGTTTTTCACGGGAGTATTTCAGGTTTGCAGATCAAGTTTTCCCGCACTCCGTGTCGCTACGCTAACATACCTCAGCCCCTTCTCCCACCACTTTTCAATGTTCTCTAAAATCAAAAAGCCGTCATCCTAGGACGGGGCTTGAATCCCATTAGTTTTATCTCGATAAGTGGTACCATTGGGCATAATAGCTCCCTGTAAGCAAGCCCCTTTTAAGTTAGCTTCATTTAGGGAAGCTCCAATTAAGTTAGCTCCACTTAAGTTAGCTCCAGTCAAGTTAGCTCTACTCAGATAGGCTAGTAGCAAACCTGCCCCTAAGAGATTTGCCTGAGACAAGTTAGCTTGAGATAAGTTAGCCTCTAAGAAATTAGCTCCAGTCAGATTAGCTTGAGACAAGTTGGCTTTGTGTAGGTTTGCTTTACTCAACTTTGCTGCCTGTAGATCGGCTTTTTCTAGCTTTAGTTCTTCCAAATTGGTCTGACTGAGATTAGCTCCTTGCAAAGCCGCCCCAGTCATTTGAGCACCATAAAGAGTTGCCTTACTTAAATTTGCACCCCTGAGGTTAGCTCCTGTGAGATTTGCACCACTGAGATTAGCTCCTTGGAGTTCAGCCTCACTCAAGTCAGCTTCTACTAGATTTGCCTGACGTAAGTCTACTCGACTCAGGTAAGCTCGAATCAAGCTGGCACTGCACAGGCTAGCTCGTTGTAAGTCGGCTTGAGAGAGAATGGCTCGACTCAAAGTTGCCCCGCTCAAGTCAGCTTGAGAGAGAATGGCTCGACTCAAAGTCGCTCCACTCAAGTTAGCCCCCTTTAAGTTTGCTCCCTTGAGCCGGGTACTAATGAGACTGGTTCCAATCAGATGGGCAAAACTTAGATCCGCTCCTGTTAGGTCTGCACCACTTAGTATTGCTCCACTTAAATCTGCTTTGCTGAGGATTGCGTCGCTTAAGTCAGCCTGAGAAAAGATTGCTTCGATTAGTTGTGCTTCTTTTAGGTGAGCTTCCCTTAAATCTACATTACTTAAATTAGCTCTGATTAGTTTTACCCTAACTAAACAAGCCCTATTCAGATAAGCTCCACTTAAATTAATTCTATTGAGATTTAAGCCACTTAAATCAGCTTCCCTTAAATCGGCACCAGAAAAATCGACTTTCCCTGTTTTATGCTGACTTAAGAATGCTGCTGTACTTGATAGTTCACTCGCTTTCATAAAAAATACTTGATTTTCCTTCGCTGTAACAGCGACTGATTCTCTCTGAATTGTCTTTGTATAGAGAAATTTAGTTTTAGCTGGTTAACTAATAATTCCAGGAAAACTAACTTATTTCTTGGTAGCAGGAAGCTTGGCAAATTTATATTAACTTCCCTAGAATCATCAATTGCTCTCAGTTTTAAACTAAATAACAAGCTAAGAGAGGGAAAAAACTGTTTTACCCTGACTAATACAATTTTTTCTTTGCTCGTGAAGCCGAAGCTCCAGACTTTGGTTAAGTTTTCCCAAAGCTTCCTTACTATCCCTACTGAATGAGGCTTGTTTGCTGTTCAAACATCAGTCAGTTATCTCAATACTGAGTAAAGCGCCTTAATAATAGTGCTTTTAGCTATGTTTGCTACTTATGGGATCAAGAATTTTGAAAAGGAAAGAAGCTACTGAGAGGGACTCAACCGATGTCACCTCCTCTCAAGCTGCACTACTTGGGTGCAATAGAATTTAGTTAAAAATTTCCCTTCACTACCAGGGCTTACCAAATTTTTGCAACTGTAGCCGCTACAAAAAACCTTGCCAGTAAAGCTGGTTATCATTCCAACCAGGTCTTGGCATCAAACTGGCAAAGTCTCTTGTCTTACCTGCGCCAGTGGATTCTACTGCTTCTCCCAAGTCTTGGCTCGGTATCATACAGTCAGCAACATTATTTCTTATAGAAATTTATAGCAACCTCTCAGACTAGCTGAGCATGGTTACTGCTTTAAAAGTAGAGAATACCACACCAACAAAACAGTAAGCAACAATGATTAAATTTGAACTGTCTCCTCTACCATCGAAAGACCAAAAAGCAGCACAGGGAAAATCAGGATTTGTTCCCGTCAAAGCTCGTTAGATCATAGAAAGGTCAAATGCTTGGAGCGATAGACGTAAGAGCTTGAACCTGACTCCCCCTCCTAGTCCTTTAATGCAAAAAGTGACGAGTCCCAGTAAGAACCATCACCAAGCCTAACTCGTTTGCCGCTTCGATGGAATCTTTGTCACGCATACTACCGCCTGGTTGAATAATTGCCTCAATTCCAGCATTAGCAGCAGTTCGTACCGAGTCATCAAAGGGAAAGAAGCCGTCACTGGCAAGAAAGCCGCTTTGAGCATTTTCTCCTGCCTCTTCCAAGGCAATTTTCACAGCACCAACCCGATTCATTTGACCAGCACCCACCCCTACAGTTGTGCAATCGCGTGTCACAACAATAGCGTTAGATTTAACATGCTTAGCTATCTTCCAGGCAAATAATAACTCTTCCAATTGCTCCGGTGTTGGTTGTTTTTCGGTAACTACTTTCCACTTGTCCGGCATATCAACAATATCATCTGCCGCTTGCACCAGAAAACCACCGGCAATTGTTTTCAGCTTTTGCTGTGGCCCACTGCTTAAGTCTGGCAAAATTAAGATACGCATTCTTGTTTTAGTTGCCAAAATTTCTTGGGCTTCTGCCTCACAAGCCGGTGCAACTACACATTCTAAAAATGTCTCAGTCAGTTGCTTGGCCGTGGCTGCATCAATTGGTCGATTCAAGGCAACAATACCGCCAAAGGCAGAAATAGAATCAGCTTGGAAAGCTTTTTGGTAAGCTTCTGCTAAAGTTTTCCCCATTGCTACACCACAGGGATTAGTATGCTTAAGGATAGCAGCTGTAGGAGTATCGTTAAATTCAGCAATAATCCGCCGCGCTGCTTCTAAATCGACTAAATTGTTATAACTTAGTTCTTTACCTTGAAGAATTGAAGCACTCGCCCAACCAGTTGGTACTGCCCCTACTTGATACCAAGCTGCTGATTGATGGGGGTTTTCTCCGTAGCGCAGAGGTTGTAAGCGCTGCCCTGAGAGGGAAAATTGAGGTGGTGGCAAAGGTTGTCCAGGGATGGTTGCCAATAATGAATCGTCGCTGAGGTAAGTTGCGATCGCCCGATCATAATTAGCAGTATGCCAAAATGCCCTTTGCGCACAAATTTTGCGGAAGTTCAACGGTGCTTCTCCCGCGTTTTGTCGCATTTCCCGCAAATAGTCGTTGTAATTCCCTGGGTTACACAGTATTGTTAGGTTGGCGTAGTTCTTGGCTGCCG
Organism: Coleofasciculaceae cyanobacterium; assembly: GCA_049683475.1. GTDB lineage: Bacteria > Cyanobacteriota > Cyanobacteriia > Cyanobacteriales > Coleofasciculaceae > JBAUJE01. The sequence goes on from JBAUJE010000079.1 coordinate 44,137, forward strand.
CCCTAACCATAGCCGGGCCACCTATGTCAATGTTCTCAATTGCTTTTTCCTCGCTGACATCGGGATGGGCAATTGTCTTTTCAAAAGGGTACAGATTAACAACTACCAAGTCTATGGGACGAATCTGATGTTTTTCCATTTCTGCCGCATCTTGAGGCAAGTTAGGTCTCCCCAGAATACCGCCGTGTATTTTAGGGTGTAGGGTTTTGACTCTTCCTCCTAAAATCTCTGGAAAACCCGTGTAATCAGGCACTTTTGTGACGGGCAAATCTGCATCTTGTAGTACTTTTGCCGTTCCACCACTACTAATTAACTCAAACTCAAACTCTTCAACTAGCTGACGGGCAAAGTCAGTTAGTCCTGTTTTATCTGATACGCTCAAAAGTGCCAGATTTCCCATGAATCAGTCTCTCCCATAGGCGAACATGTTTCAGGATAAAGGGGAAGACTGTCTAATCGGCAAAGCTTATGTAATCTCTTAAACACTTCTGACTAGATCTTAGCTGGGGTATTCCCATAAGAAAAAAACTTTTCTCTTACTCCGGGATATAGGTATCTTTAAAAAGCACAAAACCCGCGATTGAGCTTTACTGCTAGCTTACCATTAATGGTATTATCGCGTCCTTAGTAACGATTAAGCGCTACAAAGGAGGCAAAAAGCTTAGTAACAGAACAATCGCGAGTTTCTTATCAACTATTAACCTGTCTTAAAGAGTCTCAAAACTTGTTTAGAGAGGATGGAAAAGAAGGTCAGGGAAGAAGCGATTAAATTCAATCAAAATCCCGGCAGTGAAAGTTAGTAAAGCCATGATCAACACGGGCGCGGTTGATAAGAACTTTGGTAATCCGTCCATGAAACATTCTCCTAAAAAAGGCAAAGCAATTCAGCTTGTTGTAACTTTTGTCAGGGCAAAAGTCACTAACGTGGTGAAACGGGAATCTCATCGTCTTTGGCGGCAATTTCACCTGACAGGATTTCCTTTAAGGCTGCCAGAGGCCAAGTAAAGCCAAAGAGCATTTTGCTGATTGCCAGAGGTACATCGATGATGATTTCTTTTTCTTCTGGGTTCTTGCCCTCTTGAATTTTCTGTAGGTAGCTGCGACCAACCCAACCGATCCAGCCAGCAATATAAAGGAACAAGATAGAAGGAATCAGGAAGTCACCAGCCTTGGATAGGCGACCATCTACAATTAGGTGAGGCAACCCTTCAGGGCCACAAAGTGCCTGGGAATAACGTTCAAATCGCTTTTTCCCAGAATTGGGATCAGCTGTAGTATTGCGTGCTGTTTTAGCGCGTTGCTGAAAAGCAGCAGATTCAGAACAAGGTACGAGTCCCGCTACTTCTTCTGCCAAGGCAGGGGTTAGACAACTAAACCAGAGAGTAACGGCAAAAAGCAGAGCCAACAATCTTCGCATAAAGTGTTTCCTTTTGTTACAAGACAAAAAGTTATGTGTACAAAATAAATGAAGCTTGATTTGCACACTCCAGCAATATTACTCTGAGTGGTTATTCTAGTAAAGAATAATTAAATAAAAGTAGCTTTTGTGTTCTCAATTTTAAATATTTTGACACAATACCCGACCTCTTCAAGGGAACAGGGAATAGGCAACAGTCATTTACAGTTAAGAGTGTACCCTATAGGCATGATCTGCAAACCTGACTTTTGCCATAAGTCTATTAAATTTGCTGATTCTGCAAGTCTTAAAAAAACATCTCAACCTTCTCCCCGTCTGCCTGAGCAGATATTCTTTAAGATATATGACAGATTAATTTTGGGAGAGCATAATTCCTAGAGAAACCACACCCGCAATCATCATTAGTCCCGCAGGCATAAACTTGCGAGTTTTAGCGAGTCTGATCGTGAAAACAATGACTAGTGCTGCTGCCACAATGGCTGCTAAAGTAAGTCCCCAGGAATGCCCCTGTAACTGTAAAATTGCCCCAAAAACTAGCAAGAGTCCACTAATTACACCGGAAATGATCGACATCTTGCTTTTGACTTTCAGATAACCTATCACTCCCCCAACCATGGCAAGGATGCCGTAGGCAAGTGGTGCTGCGATCGCTGGATTCATTTTTTACCTAGTTATAGGACTAGACTTTTTATACCTTTTTCAGCCCTCAGCTGTGACCCTTTAACCTAAGAATTGGCAGAAAACTTAACATATTGGCTGAAACTGGTAGGTTGAAGGATTGAGGGCTTTTTGTCGAAAATGGACAATAGAAAATCGATTGGCAATTGACTGAACTATAGTGAACCTGCATGACTTGTGTATTAGCGATAGAAACTAGTTGTGATGAAACGGCGGCAGCAATTGTCAAGGATCGTACCTGCTGTAGTAGTATTGTTTCCTCTCAAATTCCCCTGCATCGGCAGTATGGTGGCGTAGTGCCGGAAGTAGCCTCCCGTTCTCACCTGGAGAAAATTAACGAAGTAATTGCCCTTGCTCTAACTGAAGCCCAACTGGACTGGGGAGCAATTGATGGGGTGGCTACCACCTGTGCTCCCGGTTTAGTGGGAGCCTTGCTGGTGGGGTTAAGCGCGGCAAAAACCCTGGCAATTGTTCAGCAAAAGCCTTTTTTAGGTATTCATCATCTCGAAGGTCATATCTATGCTACCTACTTGAGTGAGCCAGAGTTAGAACTGCCGTTTTTATGTTTACTGGTTTCCGGTGGTCATACTAGCTTGATTTATGTCAAAAATTGTGGTGATTATCAAATAATGGGTGCGACTCGTGACGATGCAGCAGGTGAAGCCTTCGATAAGGTGGCACGCTTGTTAAAGTTAGGTTACCCAGGCGGCCCAATAATTGACAAACTAGCAAGAGAAGGAAATCCTCAAGCTTTTCCTTTACCAGAGGGTAGAGTTTCTATTCCTGGCGGCGGTTATCATCCTTACGACTCCAGTTTTAGCGGCTTGAAGACAGCAGTGTTGCGGTTAGTGCAGAAATTAGAAAAAGAGGGTTCGGAGTTAGCGGTTAGTGATATTGCTGCTAGTTTTCAGGAAAGTGTGGCGCGATCGCTAACTAAACGGACTATTACTTGTGCCCTTGACTATGGAATTAAAACAATTGCGGTTGGTGGCGGTGTTGCGGCAAATAGTGGACTGAGAAAGCATTTACAGGAAGCTGCTGCTAGTCATGGCTTGCGGGTTCTTTTCCCTCCTCTCAAGTTATGTACTGATAACGCGGCGATGATTGGTTGTGCTGCGGCTGAACATTTGCGGTTAGGACATATTTCACCTTTGACTTTGGGAGTACATTCACGCTTGCCTATTACTGAGGTTATGCAGCTTTATAGGGAGTAGGTTGTGATCCTGGAAACTGCTCTTATTCGTTGAAAAGACTAGCAACACTAAGCCAAGAATTAATAAGTTTTTGTTAATCGCCCTATGATATCTCGTTTTCTTGTTTCTAAATCTTCTATTAGCCGATAGCAACCGTCATCTTGGAAAATAAGCATTCCAACTTCTACAAGTCGGTTTACTACAGTCTGTAGTGTTCTGTTGCTTACAGTTATTTCTCCATCTTTCTTAGCAGATCGAATATATTTATGCAGATGCCCATACCTTCCATACCAGTATTGTGAAGAGTCGCCTTCCCGGAAAGCTTTTTTAATTTGGTTTATAATAATAACCCATTGACTGGGCTCAATTTGATCGTTTTTTTGCTCTGTGAAGTTTGACTCTGCTTGTGGATCTTCATCTATATAGAACAACTCCTTAAAACCACCTACTGTAAAACCACCTACTGTTTTAACTTTAACTTTTTTATCTGCTTCAACCGCTGCAATAAAAGCATAGAACTGTGGAAAAGTCGTTCCATCATTTTTACGAACTGAAGTAATTCCTGAATAATGAGGATAATGCTTACTAGCCATCATTAAACTGTTAATAAGACCCAGTCGCGTACTTTTACCTTGATCTCGTGCTTCATCAATAGCAGCCATTAAGCACTTAATAGAATCTTCATAACTAATCTTTGCTTGAGTATTATCATAAACTAATTCTTGATAACTGTTTAAGTGCTTTGGCAATGTTTCAAGGGGAACAAAATCATGAGCACTTAACATTAAATGTTCGCTTACTACATCAGCTTTTCCAACAATAATTACGTGCTTCTTCAAAGCTTTCAGAGCGTTGACTAATGGAATAAAATCTTTATCTGCGGTTACGATAATGAAATACTCGATTTCAGAGTGATTATAGGCTGTACTCAAACAATCAATAGCTAGCTTCAGGTCAACACTATTCGGCTTTCCCATAGATACATGAATGGGTTCAAACCCCAAGCTGTACAAGGCTTGAACGCTAACTGCGCTCTTCTCACGCTGCCAGTTTGAATAAACCCTTAAAATTTTCGGGTGTCCTAGAGACTCAGAGTAAGCAATTAGAGCTTCAGCTAAAGGGAGGTTAATTCCCTCGGCTGGAACCTTTGTATTTTCGTAATCCCAAAAGACAGCAATCATATAATCTCTCAGCAGTAAACTACTGAAGAGCCTTCAGACTTCTAGTCTTAAAGCAAGTTAGCTAAAAGCTTGTAAGTTACTTACGGCAAGCCTAACATACTATTCCTTACCTCATCTTGCCCATTTTATTTTGGGAACCTCGTAACGTCTATCAGTGTTTATCATCAGCTACTTTTACCAGATTCGATTAACTGCATAGCTATCAAACACAACGTCTATACTAACGATTGAAACTTGCTCTACTATCGCTTGTGCAATCAGTAATCGATCAAAGGGATCGCGGTGATGAAACGGCAGTGTTGCCACCATCGCTAAATATTCCATTTTGAGGGGTAGAATTTCGATATCATTGAGCGTTAACTGCTCAGGAATAAACTTGTCGTATGTATCAGGCAGAGTCAGCTTACCGAGGCTAGTTTTGATTGCTATTTCCCAAAGACTGGCAACACTGAGCAATAAATCAACCTCGGATTCAAGTAGGTTCTTAACATCTGCGCTCAATTGGGGGCTGTCATTGATGAACCAAAGAAACGTATGGGTATCAAGTAGCAGTTTCATCCCATGTACTCACTAAAATCTTCCAAAGGCTGGTCAAAATCAGGTGCCATAAAGATTAACCCTTTGGCGCTTCCACTTTGACGGCGTTTCTTGGATGGAGTAAAGCGCACTAGCTTTAAAACGGGTTGATTATTTTGGGTGATGATAACCTCGTCTCCATTGAGTGCAGCTTGAAACAAACCTTCCAATTGAATTTTGACTTGCTCGATATCAATTTGGCGCATGGCTACTTAACTTGTTCCCTTTCTCTAACTGGATTCTTGCCTTTCCAGTCTAGAAGATTGGTTGTAACGGTTAATCAGGGAAGTTGGGGATGGTGTGCGATCGGGTTTCCATGAAAGTTGATCGTCAGCTACCTAGTGAGCCTGCGCTGCTACTACTTTTTTGTAACTCAACAAGGATTTCTTGTAAAGTGATCGCACGTCAACTATATTCACTTTTTTGCTGTGTCATTTCAGGAAAGAGTGAGGTGAACAGTGGGTGCGATTCTAGCTATTATCGAAGCTTACTAAGCGTTAAGCATCATCTAAATCAGTTGCCTTGTCTCACTTTAGACCTTCAAATGTCGTATTCTAGAGATAGGGGAAAAATTAAGAAAAAATGAAATACAGAGTTTTGACTGAAGAAACCTACCAAGCTTTGCTCTCTAGTGCTAGAGCCATAGCCATTCAAGGGGAGGGTGTCGAATCAGAATTTGCCGATGTCGAGCAAGCGAAGGCATTAGTTAACGAGCTATCTGCTGCTACTCACCCCGATTCTCTTTTGCCACCTTCCTTACCCTGTGGTACACCAGTAATTGTCTCCTCAAATGTTTCTGCCGATTTTCCCGACACTTACACATTGATGATGGCAATTCAGGCTTATCCTGGCGTGGTGGTACGTCCACCCGCAGATGATAAGCATAGTGGCTATTGTGTTTGGGGTATGGTAGATGCTTACGCTGCTTCCGATGGCGATCGCGCCTATAAAGGTGAGTGGGTTCTTAAGCACTTTGCTGATATTCCTGGATATTCAGGATCTCACTTTTGGGCTTACCGCTTTACCTACGAGGAGATGATGAAACGGCGTGCTGACTTAATGTTGGCAACAGCATAGGGAAATGATTTTCTAAATTGGTAGCTCGATAAGCTGTTGCTTGGGTAGACACGACAGCTTATCGTAAATTTTTAGCCAAATAAATAGCAGGCGAACTAACAGCTATTTCCTGACACCTCTACACTAAGATCTATCTCTTCCTCAACAATTCTTTTATGGAGAGGCTGAGTCGGTCGAGAGTTCCAACTATAAAAAGAAATAAACTTGGCAATTTGCTCTGGTGACACTTCAATAGGATTTTCTAAAACAAACCAATTAACTCCTTCGCTACAAGGAGGTGTAGTTAAGGAGCCAACATAATGGTAGTAAGAATGATCACTTGGCAATAAATCAACTGCATTCAAGCTAACGCTGTCAATTGTTTTTTCTCTTTTATCTACAGGCAGATTCTCCCAAAGAGCTTGCAGAAAATCATTTTTCTTGCCCATCTTCATAAAAACCCCCACTACAGCAATTTTGCCGTTTTCACTTTTGTGAACTAGGTGGGCTACCATAGGATAGGCTCTGCCATCTATTGTGTGCTCACTAGGAGAGTGGAAGTGAAACTGTCGTAGTTCATAGAGTTCATCTCCAATTCTTAAAGAACTTCCTTTTGTATAATCTACTTCAATTGTGTGACCATTATTAATGATTTTTAGACGACTATCTTTATAGTCGAATTGAAGAGGATCAACGTCAGCTCTAGCAACTTTTTTCATGTTAAACCTAGAGTTTTCACCAATATCTATTGGAGACTGATTTTCTCCTACTTTGCAGGTTGTAAAATCAGAACTTAACTCTCCCCAGTGCAAAGGACCAGCATCACTTGTATAACCCCAATCTGCTGATTTAGTTTGTCCTGAAATACTGTCGATATTGGAAAATAAAGTTATTAAAAATAATGCCAAAGAACAAACAAAAAGTTTAATTAAGTTAAATGACTTATTTTTCATACGCTTAGTAGGTATTATTACTCTCAATTGATTATTCGTTAATGACCAGCTAGGTTAGATTAACAGCTAAACTAGGTCAAAAGCAAGAGAAAGTTTTGATCAAGAATTGATAATTGTAAAAGCTTACAAAGAATAGTAACTTGTAAGTGAAAAACCAAGATAATACGAGAAGAAAAGTAATATTATGAAATTTTTATTAAAGGCAAACATTTAGAACATTCATGACTTCTCACTTTATTTCTGTATGGCTGATGCTTACCTTAAGTAATCTTTCCCCCTAATCATCTGAAGCAGCAATTATTCGTAAGATTTTTTCGACATCATTCAAATCACCAACAATTCTTCTGGGAGGACTTGGCCAAACTCTGAGCAATGTGGGTGTTGCTAATACGTGATTTTTTTCTGCTTGCTCCGGGTGCTTAAAAACATCAATAACTTTTAGAGTATAAGGATGACGGAGCGAATCCTCTAAAAATTGGTGCAGACTCTTGAGAGTATGTTCTGTTGCTTCACTGTTTCCAGATACAAAAAGACGTAAGACATAGCCTCGAGCTTGAAGTAATTGATTGTTAGTTTCAATTATTTCAGATCCATCACCTATTTCTTCTTGGGGGACGGTGAGAGTATCAGCTACATGCTGCTGATCTGGCAAAGCTACCTTAGCCGGCAAGGAATTATCCTCTTGCAGAACAAGAGTTTCGACTTTACCACTTAGTTGGACTTCTACTTGAGATTCTTTACTAAAGCAATGGTCGGAACTCGATTGTGATGTAGCACTTTCACCATTTATTGAACTTTCTACCTTCACGTCCCTACTATCTTTGTCTAGCGAGGTAAAGTTGAGGGGATGCAATTGACTAGTACCGTCCACTTCTCCGTTATTAAATACTAAGGAAGTAGAATTGGGTCTATCCGTAGGCTTAGAAGTAGGGATTTTTAAAGGTTGGGATAAAGAAACTTTCCCTTGCCAAAAAGTAGGATAAGAGAGCAGATCAGGGCGCTCGAAGCGCACAATTAAGTCATGGTCTTGCCAAAGCTGAGGAAACTGATTCAAGTAAGTTTCCAGGACAATAGGATTACAACACCCTTCTTGCCAATGAGCTACTTGCCAACTTAAATCCCTCGTACCAAAGACAGCATTGAGTAAGGCTTGGTGGTGTCGTATCGGCCAAGACACTTCTGCTGAGGTTCGCACCTGCTTAGTTCGAGGATCGATCCAACGGTCAATAGTTGCGGTATAGCCAGGCACTAAAAAATGAGGTGGTTCTGGTAAACCCAAAATTTTTTGTAGACCGATACATAGATGTAGATGCCAATAATCCTGTTTATTGGGGTCTATTGTATAAATCAGATCACCCCCTGGCGTAAAAACGGCAATGCCTTTAAACAATTGGGGTAAAAATGGTTTGTCTACTTTCAAGGTTAATTAATAGTTACTAAGTTTTTTATTAGCTAATATTTTTTCCCATGAACCAGCATCTAATCTAGGATAACTTTCGCCTAGCGATGTTTTATTTTCTGCTGATAAGCTATGCTTGGCAAACATTTCAGCTGACCAGAGAGAAATAAGCCAAGCTTCTTGTTTGCCAAGCAGACTAAATTCTAAATGCGACCACGCAGCATCATAGCCATCTCGTTTTGTGTAGGTGACAATTCCAGAGCTGTTTCTTCAGTAATACGTCCTTCCTGATAGAGGTTAAATAGCGACTGGTTCATGGTAATCATTCCGTCGTATTCACCGTCTTCCATCAGTGCAGTAATCTCGTCATACTTACCATCGCGAATGTAATCTTTAATGGTTTCTGTGTTCACCAAAATGTCGTGAAAAGCAGCGCGTTTGCCATCCGTTGTGCGACATAACCCCTGGGCAATAATTGCCACTAAGGATTCGGCTATTGCTACCCGCATAGCGTGCTGCTCTTCTGCACTGTAAAGATTGAGGATTCGTTCGATTGTCTTAACGGCACTATTGGTATGCAAGGTTCCCATCACTAAGTGACCAGTCTGAGCTGCTTTTAAGGCAGTATTGACCGTTTCTTTATCTCGCATTTCCCCAACCAGAATAACATCCGGGTCTTCTCGCAAAGAGGCTTTGAGGGCTTTATCAAACTCTAAGGTATGAATACCGACTTCCCTCTGTTTAATTAAAGATTTACGGCTTTGATGAACAAATTCAATTGGGTCTTCAATGGTGATAATGTGCTTGGGATGTTCCTTATTAATGTAGTCCACCATTGCTGCTAGACTGGTGGACTTACCCGAACCAGTAGGGCCTGTCACCAACACCAGCCCTTTGTGAACGTCGGATACCGTTTTTAAGACTGCTGGCAATCGCAACTCCTCAAGGGTCAGGATTTTCAGAGGAATCAAACGCATGACCATTGAAGGGCCCTTGAGAGAATCAAAAATATTGATCCGCACACGAGCAAATTCGTACTCAGTTGCTCCATCAAATTCCAGGTTATCTTGAAAGCGGCGGATTTCTGCATCGCTTAGAACTTCCCGCAGCCAAGACATAAATGTTTGTTCATCTGACTTAGGATGGTTCGTGAGTTCCATCTCACCTCGGTTACGAATGCGAGGAACTTCACCAACGCCAAGGTGAATATCAGAAAATCCCTTTTCGTAGGCATGACGAACAAGTTCTGCCAAAGTCGGCTGTCCTGGAGCCAGACTATCACTACGACGTGATTTCTGGGACTGTGCTACTGCTGGGGGATGGGAATCTACGGGTGCCTTTGTCCCAAGAGGTGCTGAGCGACGTTGCGAAGATACAGTACCTCCTGGTGGTGGTGCCTGTTTAGCAGCCAGGGGTGGTCGCTGTGAAGTAATTGGCTGAGTCTCACCAGGAGATGCCTCTTTAGGAGTCGTAGCCCTTGGCGGTGGTGCAGGTGGGACACGAGGTGGCGGCGGTGGTGGAATTGGCGGACGCTGTGAGTCTGTCATATATTTTATGTGACTACAACTTGTTTACAAGTTCCTTACAAGTTCTTAGAACTACATCTTTAAAGCAGTCCTTCCAAATCTTAAGATTCAAAATCCTCGACTTGCAACAATCTTAAAGCTTGAGGGTCGTCTGTAACACTTGGCTAAAAAGCTGGAAGTTCCTGAGAACAACTGATTAGCCACTTATTCGACGTAAAGGAAGATAGCTTCAGTAAAGTTAGCTTTCGAGCAAAAGTTTTTCTTGGTTCACTGCCAACATTTGCTTGTGGTCTGTCCTCGTATACTGAGCAATAGGCATAATTATGAAAATCGCCTATTCAAATTTTAATAAATATTAAGAAAAACTGGCAATCTTGTTTGAGCCTTTGTGTGGAGTTGCTTAAGCTTTTCTTTATAAAAACCTGGAAAGCTTATATAAATTAGTATTTTCTCTATCTTGAGGCATAATATGCCCCGGTCTTTCTGGGGTTATTTTTCTTTTTACAATACTTCAGATTCATAAATACTTAGACTTTAATGTAAATTTTTTTTAATAAGAGTTCATTTGAATCAATGCTTTCTCTATACTTACATTCATCGCCACTCAATCCACTGGGGTTGTAAAAAAAGGGCTTTGTTGTAAATTTCAATTTTTAATGACTGTAGGAGAAACATTTATGAGCGTGACGACAACTGAAAGCCTTACAAAAACTTACTCTTTAGTTATGATAAAAAGCTTTTTGATTTGGACTTTTACCCTAGCAGTTTGCTTATTAGTAGTTGGATTTCCTTTGGTAGTCCTGATGGTTACAGTCGGAGGGCTGCTGGCAATTACGCTACAAGCCGTTTTGCCCATTAGCGCAGTTTTGATTGTGGCAGGCAGTTTAATCGGAGTAAATATTTTGCTCGTTTTGCTAGCTGCTACGGTACTAACTCTTAAAGGGGTGAATCCCAAAGAAGTTAGCTGGCTGCACTGGCTGAACGGTGAACCAGATGTTTTACACACCACTGTTTTTGCTGCTTGCCCACTAACTTGTGAAATCAGCAAGTAGAAGATAAATTATAGCTATGGCTTTCAGGTTGTTGTCAGTCAGGTCTTTGATGATTTCAACAAGTTTTTAAAAGAATAGTAATCTAACCCGGTTAACTCCGGGTTTTTTTATGATTCAATTCTTCAATTAGGCAATCTGAAAAAAATAAGCAAAAAACTAAAGCAGTAGAAAGAATTTTGGCAATTGTTAAAAATTACTTGAAAGTCCAAAATTCACAATCTTCAATGCTATGAACCCACTCATCCTCGCCCTAGACTTCGGTGGCACTAAGCTCACGGCAGGAGTTACCTCTCCAGGAAATCACAACTGGTATGCCCACAAGCGGACTTTCTCTCCCCCCCATGCCGATGCCAGTACTGACATTAAGATTATGATTTCTTTAGCACAGGAACTACTAGCAGAAGACAAACCCACAGCTATTGGTGTCAGCTTCGGAGGACCTGTAGACTTCACAACCGGCATAGTGCGGCTTTCTCACCACGTACCCGGTTGGGAAAACATGCCCTTACAAAAGCTACTAGAAGAAAAATTCAATGTTCCTGTCACTGTAGATAATGATGCCAATGTCGCTGCCTTAGGAGAACATTTCTTGGGGGCGGGTCAAGGTTACAACAGCTTAATGTATATCACTGTTAGTACTGGTATTGGTGGCGGCTGGATTCTCAACGGCAAACCTTGGCGTGGTGCTAACGGCATGGCAGGAGAAATTGGACATACAGTAATTGACCCCAATGGACCTCTGTGGTTTGGTAAGCATGGCTGCGTTGAACGCTTTGCTTCTGGTCCTTTTATCGCTCAACGGGCAAGGGAATGGCTACAGACAAAACCAAACCAGGGACAAATCCTGCGTAATCTAGTAGGTGATGACTTAGAGCAAATTACTGCTCAACTAGTTAGTCAAGCAGCAGAGAAAGGAGACGAACTAGCTATTCAAGCCCTAGAAAAAGCGGGTTGGGCTTTAGGAGTTGGCATTAGCAATACAGCTAATTTAGTAAATCCAGAACTCTTTATTCTTGGTGGTGGTGTTACCAAATCAGGAGAAGCTTTTTGGCAGACACTCTGCCAAGCTGCCCGTGAAACTGCCATGCCAGAGGTAGAATTTGAAATTATCCCTGCTGCTTTGGGAGATGATGCGCCCTTGTGGGGAGCTGTGGCGCTAGCGGAGAATTTAGTAGAGAAAAGCCTGTAAAAAAAGATATAGGGCTAGCATCATACCAACCCTATATTACAAAAATGAATTTAGCTGCCAATTCCTAATCTTCAATCATTGGTGCCATAGACACAGCTGGGACATCCCCCTGTGCCACGTTAGCTGGCTGCATCAAAGTCGGTACAGACTCACGTAAGCGCGCTGTTAACTGCACTGTGGTAGAGTCGTAAATTTGAGTCAGAATTTTAGGATACAAGCCAATGCCGATGATTGGGACGAGCAGACAGGCAACGATAAATATTTCTCGCGGTTCGGCATCCTGCAGAACTTGGTGAGAAACTAATTCTTGATTTTCCTTACCATAGAAAATCTCCCGGAGATTGGAGAGCAAATAAATTGGAGTCAGAATCACCCCAACTGCCGCTAGGAATACTACAATCACCTTGAAAGTAGAGCTGTAAGCATCACTAGTAGCAAAGCCAATAAATATCATCACCTCTGCCACAAATCCACTCATCCCCGGCAAAGCCAAAGATGCCATGGAACAAGCAGTCCACATGGCGAAAATCTTCTTCATTTTTTGACCTACGCCACCCATTTCATCCAACATCAGGGTATGGGTTCGGTCGTAAGTTGCTCCCACTAAGAAGAAGAGGCTTGCCCCAATCAAACCGTGGGAAACCATTTGCAGCACCGCACCACTCATCCCTAGCTCAGTAAACGAAGCAATACCAATCAAGACAAATCCCATGTGGGAAATAGAAGAGTAGGCAATTTTCCGCTTCAGACTGCGCTGGGCAAAAGCAGTTAGAGCCGCGTAGACAATATTAACTACACCAAGTATCACCAAAACTGGAGCAAAGTAGGCATGGGCATCAGGCAGCATGCCAGCATTCATTCTAATCAGGGCATAACCACCCATTTTCAGGAGAATTCCAGCCAGCAACATGTGTACAGGTGCTGTTGCTTCTCCGTGGGCATCGGGCAACCAGGTATGCAGGGGAAAGATGGGCAGCTTTACACCGTAGGCAATCAGAAAGCCTGCATACATCAAAAGTTGAAAGTTAAGGGTGTAGTCCTTAAAAGCAAGGGACTGCATGTCAAAGGTCACGGTATCCCCGTAGAAAGCCATCGACAAAGCAGCCAACAAAATAAACAGGGAACCGCCGGCTGTATAGAGAATGAACTTGGTTGCTGCGTAGAGGCGCTTTTTGCCCCCCCAAATTGATAGCAGTAGGTAGACAGGAACTAACTCCAGTTCCCAGACAAGGAAGAACAGCAGCATGTCCTGAACAGCAAAAACGGCAATTTGACCGCCGTACATTGCCAAAATCAAAAAGTAAAATAGCTTGGGCTTATAGGTTACTGGCCAAGCTGCCAAGGTTGCCAGTGTAGTCATAAAGCCCGTCAATATAACCAGAGGCATGGCAATGCCATCAACGCCTACTGACCAATTCAGGTCTAACTGGGGAACCCAAGAGTATTTTTCTACTAGTTGTAGCCCCGGATCAGCAAAGTCGTACTGAGTAACAAAGGCATAAACAATCAGGGAAAAGTCAATCAACCCAATGATTAAGGCGTACCAACGCTCCCAAAGTCCGTTTTTTGCCGGCAGAAAAGGGATGAACAGCGAAGCCGCGATTGGGAAGAGAATAATCGTAGTTAGCCAGGGAAAGTCTGTCATATTCATGGGTTATTGCTCATTGGTAAAAGTTCGGGGTTCGTTAGCCATTAGTCAGTAGCTAGTTAAACTCACAACTAGGGATTTAAAGACTAATGACTAACGAATCTTAAGTAATCCCAGAGACAATCACTAAACCCAATACAGCCCCAAAAACAATCAAGGCATAAAATTGGACGCGACCATTCTCTAGGTATTTCAGACCTTCACCACTCAAGAGCGTAAAGAAACCTGTTAAGTTGACTGCCCCATCTACGACTCGGTAGTCTACCTCCATAACCTGACGGGCTAGACGGCGACTTCCTTGAACAAATAGCCGATCATAAATGTCGTCAAAGTACCACTTGTTGAGGGAGAGTTTATACAACGGCTCGATTTTTTTAGCGATCGCTGCTGGGTCAATCTTGTGCTGCAAGTACATCATGACAGCTACAGTAATACCAATCAGACCAATGCCAACAGAACTTCCCGCCATAACTAAGAATTCCGTCCACTCAAAGGCCTCTGCCTCTTCGATAACAGCAGCAACTGTTTCTCCTGCCGGATGGATAAACTCCTCAAAGTAGTTGTCAAAAGGCATTCCTACCAAACCAACTAAAGTAGAAGGTACAGCAAGCAGCAGCAAGGGTAGGGTCATGGTCAGGGGAGACTCATGGGGTTCATGACTATGACCACCGTGTTCTTCTTCGTGAGCAGCCTCTGCTGGTAATTCCCTAACATCCATAGCACCAGGACCAAAAGCTGGCATGGGTTCTCCAGCCAAGGCTTTGAGTTGATGGCGGATGTGGGTCATATTGCCCCGAAATTCTCCCTCAAAAGTAGAGAAATACATGCGGAACATGTAAAAAGCTGTCAAACCAGCTGTTAGCCAGCCAATTACCCACAGTGCAGGATTGGCTTGAAAGGCATTTCCCAAGATTTCATCTTTTGACCAGAAACCAGCAAAAGGGGGAATACCACAGATTGCTAGAGTGCCAATTAAGAAAGTTAGGGATGTAATGGGCATATACTTACGCAAGCCCCCCATCAGCCGCATATCCTGGGCTAAGACTGGGTCATGACCGACAACCCCTTCCATGCCATGGATTACAGAACCAGAGCATAGGAAGAGCATGGCTTTGAAATAAGCGTGGGTCATCAGGTGAAATAACCCAGCACTATAGGCTCCAATACCCATCGCCATCACCATATAACCCAACTGAGAGATGGTGGAATAGGCTAGACCTTTCTTGATGTCATTTTGCGTAACAGCAATTGAGGCACCCAAGAAAGCCGTAAACGCACCCGTCCAAGCAATGACATTCATTACTAGGGGGATACCGTCAAATACAGGGTACATCCGGGCAATTAAAAATACCCCGGCTGCCACCATCGTCGCGGCGTGAATAAGAGCTGAGATTGGTGTCGGACCTTCCATCGCATCAGGAAGCCATACGTGCAGGGGAAACTGAGCCGATTTTGCTACTGGGCCTAAAAAGACCAAGACGGCAAACAGTGCTGCTAAACCAGCACTTAGGTAACCTGATTCGACAAACGCTTCTAGGTGTGCACCCATAACGTCGAACTCAAAGCTACCAGTTGCCCAGTAAAGTCCCAACATGCCTAATAGGAGGCCAAAGTCACCTACGCGGTTAGCGACAAAAGCCTTTTGACAAGCATCTGCCGCTTCTTTGCGGTCGTACCAGAAACCAATCAGTAGGTAAGAACACATACCTACTAGTTCCCAGAAAACGTAGACTTGCAGCAAGTTGGGACTTACGACTAAACCCAACATCGACGAGCTAAACAGACTCAAATAGGCATAAAAGCGCACATAACCTTTGTCATGAGCCATGTAGCCATCTGTGTAGATCATCACCAGAAAGGCTACCGTTGTCACAATCACCAACATTAGAGCTGTCAGGTGATCGATGGTGTAGCCCATCGTTAGGCGGAAAGAACCGGCAGATGCCCACTCCAAAGTACGGGTTAGAGGCTCATGTCCATGAATTTGACTCCAGAGCAAAGCGAAGGAGAGAACCATCGATGCTCCGAGTACGGAGACAATAAATACTGCGGCAAGCTGCCGCAAACTGTTAGTTGCTTTGTTTAACGAGATCAGACCTAGACCAACCAACGTTGCCGCTGCCAATGGCAGGACAGGAATCAGCCAGGCATACTGATAAAGCGATTCCATTATTAATGCCTACTTCACATCTCAAGTACTATATTGGCAAACAGTCAACAGCTGTGACATATACCTAAGCAAAAGAAAAAGTTAACTTAAGCTGAGACAAGCACTAGTATAAATACCTACAGACACAAAAAATCATCGATAAAATTTACCGATGATTGATGGTTATAGTGGCATCTTACTGCACAAATAATGACTAAGTGAGGGATTAAGCTCTAGCCAATTCCTTAACTCTCACTCATTGAGCAAAAATTACGTAGATTAGCCTACTGCTCTTTTAAGAACAGTGGAAGCTGAACCTTTCCTACACACCTGCTCTGAAGAAGTGAGTAAATTCAGCATCAGTTTTTCTAGGGCAAGTCGTAGATCGTCGCGTCCATTGAAGCCCTCAAACCGATGAATCACCTGACCCCGTTCAATCCAAAGTAATGTCGGCAGAGACTTGAGTTGGTAGGCATTAGCAAGCTTGAGATTATCATCAGCGTTAATCCTTACTAGTTTGAACTGATCTTTCCATTCCGACTGAAATTCCCGCAGTGTTGGGTTGATAAGCTTACATAGGCCACACCAAGGGGCGGAAAAATCAACTAGAACTGGCTTGGGAGATTCTAAAACTTCTTGTGTAAAATCAAGTTCTTTCGCAGACAAGGGCATGGTCTTGGAAAACATGTGGGTTTTTAAAATTGTTTGGGATAATGCTACATCTAATTGTGATCATCCGAACATATAAAAATAACTAATCTACCAATTAACACTTCCTGTCACCCTAAACAACCAAGGATGTCCCCACGACAGCAGCAAAATGAAACCGATTACACCAAAATAAGCAGGACGGATAAACTCTTCCCACTTGAGAGTTTGGTGTCCCTGCACAATTGCTAGGAAGGGGATAACAGATGTACGCTCTCTTGCGGCTATAAACGACTCACCGTAGCGATTCAATAGGCGTTTGTCACCATGCCAGACAGCAAAAAGATGATGTAATACTAGCCCAACTGAAGTTAAAAGGGTAAATGTGGTGCCAATCCAGAGGGTATGGGCGACACACCAAATTATCTGTCCTACCATTTGGGGGTGTCGAGTGATGCGAATGATGCCGGTTTCATACAAGTGAACTTCAGGCTTAGCAATAGCAGCAACTTCTAACAAGTTGAAGGTAGCCGGATATAAAAAAAGGAAAGAAATTGCTGAGAGTATCCAAACTAATGGACGCACGCCAGAAATGCCTTGAACTTGCCATAGCTGCCAGCCATCATAACGATGATTAAAAAAATAAATTATCAAGACCACAGCCAGGGGCAAGCTGACTAGGGCAAACAAGACACGGTAAAGCCTAGAACCAATCAACTTTTCACCCCAAGGTCTGAGGGCGGCTAAGCCACTGTGGGCGATCGCAAACCCCAGCAGCAATCCGATCATTATCCAGTGGCTAGAACTGAACCAAGTAGGGAAACTCATAGCAATCGAATAAAATTTACCCACAGATTATCCTAGCCAAGATTTTTAAAGAGAGACTTGATCCCTTGTTATGTTACTGTCAAAGTCAGTGGGTGCTTATACCCTTAATTAGAGTTAAGCAGAATTGGTTGATTGTAAATCAAACCTTAATCTTTAACAGAGAGCAAGGTCTAAAGGATTAACCCCCTAGTTAAGATCATCTACTCTCGGAAAGGTTTATTTTTCAAGAATACACCTTGCTTGAGATGAGGGGTAAGTACAACCTTTGTCACAATCAACAGCCCAAGTGAGCGCAAAAATGCTTTGGAGCAGTTAGCTGTCGGCAAATTATCTAAGGCTGACAATGATGCTTGATTGTATATTTAAAGGTAGGAATGAAAAAGCTGAAAACGCATTTAAAGACTAGGGTGAAACTGAAGGCAATCTACTGGCACGCGCTAGAAAGAAGAGTAAACAAGAAAGCAAAATCCGAGCTAAAACTCTTGAGTGCGCTCTGCCTGACGACTTAAGTCCAACTTTATTCGCCAATAGTTGAGTTGCCTTAGTTCCTCCTTTCTCAGAGGTTGAGCCTTATGTCTGACCTTCCTTTTACTTTAGATCAACTCCGTATTCTCAAAGCGATCGCTAGCGAGGGGAGTTTTAAACGTGCCGCTGATAGCCTGTACGTTTCCCAACCTGCCGTCAGTCTCCAAGTCCAAAACCTGGAGCGGCAGCTGAATGTACCATTATTTGACCGGGGCGGACGGCGCGCCCAACTGACAGAAGCCGGACACCTTCTCCTCAGCTATGGAGAAAAAATCCTTAGCCTTTGCCAGGAAACCTGCCGAGCGATAGAAGACTTACAAAATCTCCAAGGCGGCACTTTGATTGTCGGGGCTTCTCAAACCACTGGCACCTACCTGCTACCTCGCATGATTGGCTTATTTCGCCAGCGCTATCCCGATGTTGCTGTCCAATTGCAGGTTCACTCAACTCGCCGCACTTCTTGGAGTGTTGCCAACGGACAAGTAGACTTAGCAATCATCGGTGGCGAAGTACCAGCTGAATTGCAAGAGACTTTGGAAATTGTTCCCTACGCAGAAGATGAATTAGCACTAATTTTGCCGGTATTTCACCCTTTGAGCAAAGTAGATAGGGTACAAAAAGAAGATTTGTATAAGTTGCAATTCATTGCCTTAGACTCCCAGTCAACGATTCGTAAGGTGATCGATCAGGTGCTAAGCCGCTGTGATATAGACACAAAACGCCTCAAAGTTGAGATGGAGCTAAACTCAATTGAGGCAATTAAAAATGCCGTCCAATCAGGACTTGGGGCATCCTTTGTCTCAATTTCAGCAATTGAAAAAGAACTGCAAATGGGCATACTCCACCGTGCCAACATTGAGGAAGTAGTAGTTAGGCGAACACTCTCAGTGATTGTTAATCCCAATCGTTATCGTTCTAAAGCAGCACAAGCCTTTAGCAGTGAGATTTTGCCAAAATTTGCTTCTCCAGGATGGCAGGGCAAAGCCTTAGATTCTGCAACAATCAAAGCAGAGAAACTTAACAATGCATCTTCTGAACCAGCAAGCAGTGAGCCTGAATTGCACAGAGGATAAAGAGCTGACCTTCAAACTCCCAACTTCAAGGCTAAAGTGAGAAGAGAAAGAAAAAAGCTAGTGGCTAATTGTGTCAGCTTCCTGTTGGGCACTGATGCTTCTCCTAGTTCTGACGCTTTGTAGAAAATGGAAATTTACTGCACCCGTCCCGGCTGTTCTACTCCTCAAAACTTTTTTGCCGATCTAGATAACAAAGCTGCCCTTACTACAGTACAGCAGAAGTACTGTACAACATGTGGCATGCCGCTGATTTTGCGAGGTCGTTACATACCCTCAAAACTACTAGGCAAAGGTGGTTTTGGCACAGCTTTCCTAGCGCGCGATCGCGATACTCCAGCCATGCGTCAGTGTGTAGTTAAGCAATTTCAACCTTCTGTCAAGCTAAATTCCAAAGAGTTAGAAATTGCCCAACAGTTGTTTGTACGGGAAGCAGAAGTTCTAGAGAAACTGGGTAGCGAACACCCTCAAATACCTGATCTATTTGCCTTCTTTTCCCTCAGTATTTCCACTTCCCAACCTGGTAAGAATGAGGAATTCTTCTATTTAGTACAAGAATTTATTGACGGACAAGATTTAGAGCAAGAACTAGAATCAAAGGGCAAATTCTCAGAAAAGCAAGCCCTAGAAGTACTACTCGAAATTCTCAAGGTGCTTAAGTTTGTCCATGAAAATAACTCAATTCACCGGGATATCAAGCCTTCCAATATCATGCGCAGCCGCAACGGGAATTTTTATCTACTCGATTTTGGGGCAGTTAAGCAAGTAAGTACCAGCGCAGTTGGGACTCGGTCAACTGGCATTTATTCTCAAGGATATGCACCACCAGAACAAATGGCTGGTTCTCAAGTTTATCCCTCAACGGACTTATATGCACTAGCAGTAACTATTATTACTTTGCTCACAGGAAAAGACCCAGGGGAATTGTATGATCCTTACGGCAACCAATGGATTTGGAGAAATCATGCCCAAGTTAGTGATACTTTAGAAGCTGTTCTCAATCGGATGTTACTAGCAACTCCTAGTGAGCGTTTCCAGTCAGCCCAGGAAGTGATTGATTCCCTCCAGACTAGAGTAAAGCCTTCACCACCGCCACCGCTTCAGATGCCAACTACACCCCCAGCCGGAGTAGCAGTACCAGGGCAAGTTAAAAGTTCATCACCAGCACAGCAACCCTCTCCTCAAGCCAAACCCCTAGCTAAACGACCAGCTTTTTCCTTAGTTGAAATTCTAACTGGAGCCGCCTTTACTGGCTTTGAAGGAGCGTTACTATTTTTGGCTTTGGGCAATCTCTTACCTGCGGCTGAGATTAGCATAGGATTATGGGGGATGCTCATGGGGGGGCTAATTTTTGCCGAGTTCCGCCGCCTTATTGAAAAAATAGATTTATTAATTATTGCTGCCATCACCCTAGCTGCTGTTGTCTTTATTCCAGCTTTGCGACCTGTTCCTCAATTAGATGTAGTAGTTATAGCTTTTCTGGCAGGAGCCGCTGTGGTCGCAGTAACAGCCCTATTCAGGCTAATTTATCAGATATTGTCCCGGTTGCTGTGATAACATTTCAAACTCAACTCTCCGTCGGCGGAGCGCTTTCATCGCACTAGAGGGTATGAGTTTCTCTAACTAGCTTAAATATCTTTGCCAATTCATGTCTCAAAAAAACGAAACTTTTATTCTCGTTTTATCTCTATTGGTCACTGCTGGCTTATTAGGGGGTGGTTTTTGGTGGTTTACCCAAAACTCGGATTTTAATAATAGCAATTTATCTGAGGTCGATCAGAACAGACAGGAGCCATCCCAGACAACTCAAACCCCTAATCCCTCCAGCCAGTCAGCCGCAAGTACTAACCAAGCCTTTGCCAAAGTCCGGAATGTACCCTCTGGATTATTTAACTACGGTGGCAGCACTTCTTGGGCACCAATTCGACTTTCAGTAGATTCAGCTATCCAAGCAGCACGACCAGAGTTTCAGCTGCGTTATGTTAGTCCTGGCAGTGGTGCCCCTAGCTCTGGTAAAGGTATTGATATGCTTATTGAGGGCAGACTGACCTTTGCCCAATCTTCCAGACCAATTTTGGATCAAGAGTACAGTAAAGCACAGCAGCGTGGTTTTAATCTCGGACAAATTGCTGTTGCTATCGATGGTTTAGGGGTGGCTGTTAATCCCAGTTTGAATATTCCTGGTTTGACCCTCGAACAGCTTAAGTCCATCTATACAGGCAAGATTACTAACTGGCAAGACCTAGGAGGATCTTCTCTCAAAATTACTCCCTATTCGCGTCCCGCTAACTCTGGCGGGACGGTAGAACTGTTTATGGAAGACATTTTAGGGGGTCAAGAATTTGGCGGCAACGTTAAGTTTGTACCTACTACCACGGAAGCGTTGCGTCAGCTGGCTAATGATCCGGGTGGCATCTACTTCGCCTCAGCACCAGAAGTGGTGCCCCAATGTACTGTCAAACCTTTAGCCATTGGTCGTAATGCTAACCAGTTAGTAACTCCCTATCAGGAACCCTTTATTTCGTCTAACCAATGTCCTAACAGACGCAATCAAATCAATATTGCAGCTTTCCAAAAGGGAGATTATCCCATTACCCGTAATCTATTTGTCATTGTGAAAAAAAATGGACAAACTGAAGAGGAAGCTGGTAATGCCTACGCAAATTTGCTACTGTCAAATCAAGGCCAGGAAATGATTAGCGAGGCAGGATTTGTCAGAATTCGTTGAAGAAAAGTAGTTAGCTAATTTCTCGCCTCTCTACCTAAATTCTAGTCTCCATGTCCCAGAAAAACGAAAGCACAGTTTTAGTTGTAAGTCTTTTGCTTACCCTTGGCTTGGTTGGTGCGGGTTTGTGGTGGTTTACTCGTGAGTCTGATTCAGGAGAAGAATTTCAAGGAACAACTCAAGTAACTACAAAAAAATTAGAAGCTAAAACTGTTGAAACTCTTGCCCAACTAGAAAATGTTCCTAATGGATTATTTAGCTATGGTGGCAGTACAACTTGGGCACCTATCCGCAAAGAAGTAGACCCAGCAATTCAAACTGTTTGGCCTCAATTTCGCCTACGCTATACTGATCCAACTACAGGAGCACCAGGTTCTGGTAGTGGTATCAAGATGTTGTTAGATAATCAGCTGGCTTTTTCTCAATCCTCTCGTCCCCTCAAAGATGAAGAATATCAGCGGGCTGAGCAACGAGGTTTTAAACTTGAAGCAATACCTGTGGCAATAGATGGAATTGCGATCGCAGTTAATCCAGAACTGGAAATACCGGGTCTAACTACTAGCCAGCTCAAAG
The DNA here is from genome assembly GCA_049683475.1 of Coleofasciculaceae cyanobacterium. Lineage (GTDB taxonomy): Bacteria > Cyanobacteriota > Cyanobacteriia > Cyanobacteriales > Coleofasciculaceae > JBAUJE01. The sequence goes on from JBAUJE010000079.1 coordinate 66,523, forward strand.
ATATATATACGGGAAAATTGACTAATTGGAATCAAGTTGGTGGTTCAAATCTTCCCATTACTCCCTATTCTCGGCGCCGAGAAGAAGGAGGAACCATTGAATTTTTTGTAGAAAATATTTTAGGAGGTGAGGAGTTTGCTGCTAATGTCGAATTTATTCCTACCACAACTCAGGCTCTGAGAAAAATATCTGAAGATATTGGTGGTATCTACTATGCCTCAGCACCAGAAATAGTTCCTCAGTGTACAGTGAAATCTATACCCATTGGGCGCACAGTAGATAAGCTAGTCACTCCTTATCAAGAGCCTTTTGTTCCTCTCTCTCAATGCCCTGGTCAACGCAACCAACTAAACATTGCAGCTTTCAATAAGGGAGATTACCCCATTACCCGTAATCTATTTGTCGTGGTGAAAAAAAATGGACAAGTTGACGAGGAAGCTGGTAATACCTACGCCAACTTACTACTTTCCAATCAAGGTCAGGAGCTGATTAGCAACGCAGGATTTGTCAGAATTCGTTGAAGAAAAGTGATTAGCTAATTTCTCGCCTCTCTACCTAAATTCTAGTCTTCATGTCTCGGAAAAACGAAAGGGTTTGCTGCCTATTGCTCCACTCAGAATGACATGATGAAGCATACCTGAACAACAACTTTACCCGCTCCCAAAAAAAAGAGAGATAGCATCATCACCACCTCTCCTTCCAATTAAGTTGTAGAGATTTCAGTCAGCAAAAAGCCTAGAAGCGACTGCGGCCTGTAGCACCTGGCTTGTGAATAATGAAGCTCAAAACTTGGCACTGTTTGATGTTATCGAAACCAACAACACGGATATAGTTATCGCGGTAGTCAGCACGGCACTCATCTATTTCAGCTAGAACATCCTTAGGAGTACGAGCATTAAACAGAGGTAGTTTCCACAATGTCCAGTAATGCTGTTCTGGGGCAGAAGATTCACTAAATTCGATAGCTGGAATGAAACCCTGCTCTAAAATATACTCAATTTGCCGATTAATTTGCGCATCGGTCAAAGGTGGCAAATAAGAAAGGGTTTCGTAACGACGCTCTTTAGGTAATGTTTGCATGGGTAATGCTCGTATGTTTGGATAAAGCTAACTTAGCCAACTGCCTCAGTTTTAACCAAGGAATGGAAGGCTTTGGTCAACGGAAATCTGCTCAACAAATTCAGACAGTCAATTATCTAAGTCCGTTGGCTTTTCAGGATTAATGGGAGGATCAGAGAGAGTGAGTTGCGTAATGCGTTCTAGATGCCGACGCCGATGATCCATATTGAACTTTTGGATGTTGTCGCGAACCATCTCAGGCAAAAAGTCCCCTACCTCTTCGACCAGATGCTGTCGCACTGTCATAATGCGAAAAGCTACATCTTGCTTAGCCCTTAGCAATTCTTCAAGAAAAGCCTCTCCATCTTGAATACTATACTTTGAACAAAAGGAGTGGAGCCACAGCGCCTGGGGAGGGTCGGTTTCACCCAACTGATCCAGTACAATCCTCAGTGCTTGATAGGTCATGTAGCTAGTCAGCACCTTAGCCGTATCTTTCGCAACTCTTTTTAGATCCATATTTGATACCAGTCTTTCTGAAGTGCGAAGTTTAAAATCGAAAGTATTAAGTTTCTGACTTCTAAGTTCACACTTCTCAATAGATCAGACTGTATCCATTGCCTCGAATTCAAACTTAATTTCTTTCCACAGTTCGCAAGCAACAGCCAAGTCAGGACTCCACTTAGCAGCTTCACGGATAATATCGCCACCTTCACGCATCAGGTTGCGACCTTCGTTACGAGCTTGGATACAAGCTTCCAAAGCAACCCGGTTAGCTGTTGCACCAGGAGCATTACCCCAAGGGTGACCTAAAGTACCACCACCAAACTGCAAGCAGGAATCATCACCAAAGATTTCTACTAGTGCAGGCATGTGCCAAACATGGATACCACCGGAAGCCACAGGCATTACACCAGGCATGGAAGCCCAATCTTGGGTGAAGTAAATACCCCGTTCACGGTCTTGCTCAACGTGGTCTTCGCGCATCAAGTCAACGAAGCCCATCGTGATACCTTTTTCACCTTCGAGCTTACCAACTACCGTACCGGAGTGGAGGTGGTCACCACCAGACATACGTAGACACTTGGCAAGAACACGGAAGTGGATACCGTGAGCCTTCTGACGGTCGATTACCGCGTGCATCGCTCTGTGAATGTGCAGTAGGACACCATTACGGCGGCACCACTGAGCTAGAGTAGTGTTAGCGGTGAAACCACCAGTCAGATAGTCGTGCATGATGATTGGTGTACCGATTTCTTTAGCGAATTCGGCACGCTCCATCATCTGCTCACAGGTGGGGGCGGTAACGTTGAGGTAGTGACCCTTAATTTCACCTGTTTCAGCCTGAGATTTTTCAATTGCTTCTTGCACGAATAAGAAGCGATCGCGCCAGCGCATGAAAGGCTGAGAGTTAATGTTTTCGTCGTCTTTGGTGAAGTCTAGACCACCGCGCAAGCACTCATAAACTGCACGACCGTAGTTCTTCGCTGACAGACCCAGTTTGGGCTTAATCGTACAACCGAGCAGAGGACGACCATACTTATTTAATTTGTCACGCTCTACGGTAATACCGTGGGGAGGACCTTGGAATGTCTTGAGGTAAGCAATGGGAATCCGCATATCTTCTAAACGGAGTGCCCGCAGAGCTTTGAAACCAAACACGTTACCCACAATGGAGGTAAGCATGTTGGTAACAGAGCCTTCTTCAAACAGATCTAAAGGATAGGCTACAAAAGCAATGTACTGATTGTCTTCCCCACGCACCGGCTCGATGTCGTAGCAACGACCTTTATAGCGATCTAGGTCGGTTAGTAGGTCAGTCCAAACAGTTGTCCATGTACCAGTGGAGGACTCAGCAGCCACAGCAGCACCCGCTTCTTCGGGAGGAACTCCAGGCTGAGGAGTCATACGAAAGGCAGCCAGTACGTCAGTATCTTTAGGAGTATAATCCGGCGTGTAATAAGTTAATTTATAATCTTTGACTCCGGCATCGTACCCAGCCTTTGACTGAGTCCTGGTTGATGAGTAAGACATGCTTTCCTTCCTTGGAAACTACTGAAACTATGCGACAAATTGTCGTTAATTTATGTTGTGGTTTTGTCCTAATTTTTAAGACAAGAAACCTCCAGAAGGATCGTACAGTTAGCCTTCTATAGGTGCAACAACACACCTCAACTCCCCTTGAGTTGATTCTGTCCGGGATTAAATATCTATCTACTATGCTCCCACAAAACTGACCCAAAAAGATTATTAAAAAAGTTTTGTCTGTCAGTAAAGTGGCATTAGTAATACAGAAATCAGTGAATTATGTAGTAACTATACCAAGATTCTAATAAGTTAAACCTCAAATATTCTTTATAAAATGATAAGTGTATTTTATGAATACAAAGAAAAATTAAGTTTTATGAAGATTAATAGCTTCTTTATTTAAGACTTGTCACAAATAAGGTAAGGTCACTTTTTTCTATATCTTGGTAAGAAAACTGTCATCTCCTAATTTTTTTGTGGCATCAATTAATTAAAGTGGAAACGGCACAAGGAGAATGGCAATGAGGTTTTTGAAGACTCGTTTTAGTTTGTTAATGGGTGCGGCGTTACTGGGGTTAAGTTATGCCGAATTAGGAGCAACTAGGCAAAAGCTAGCACAAACCGATATTAATCAGAGAGTATCTACACCCCCTTACAGAAACCAAGCCCCCCCACAGGGAAGGGAAATTTTGCCTTCTTCTGGTATAAAGCAAGAGAGGCAAATCTTGCCTACAGATTTTCGTGTAGGTGCTCTACAAGCAGACTTTACTGGCGACCTTTGGGTAGGTTCATGGCTAGGGTTAGCCAGAGTCAACCCCAATACAGGACGCTTATTAGCTCGTATCGGTCTTCCTAACTATACAATTGACGCTTTAGCTCAGGACAAAGTAGGCAGAATTTGGGTGGGAACCTATCAAGGTCTGCTACGGGTAGACCCTCGTATTAACGAAGTTACTGCTCAAAATTTCACCTTGCCTTCTAACCGAGTACTATCCCTACTTGTTGATCAGCGAGGCTATCTTTGGGTAGGAAGCGATGGTGGCTTATCCCTAATCAGTCCAGATCAGGGATTATTAATGACGACATTACGAGAACTACCAGGTGTTAGTGCCAATGCCCTTGCTCTTGATGAAGAAGGTCAGCTATGGGTAGGAACCTTAGAAGGAATCGTCAAAGTAGATACAGCTAGCGCCTTTGTGATTGGTCGCATTAGCGGCGCACCAGTAACCACAGTACAAACCCTGACCTTTGACAAAGACGGCATGCTGTGGGCTGGAACACCCAATAGCTTATTAGTTATAGACCCAGAAACCCGTCAAGTAGTGCGTTCAGTTACGCCTATGAGAGGACGCAATGTCTCATCCATCAGCTTTTCTACAGATGGTAGTGTCTGGGTTGGCACTGACAGTGGCTTATTTAGACTAAAAGCCGATAGCGGAGCAGTAATAGGTCAGATACCAAGCCTACCATCTAACCACATTCTTTCCCTTTCACCTGATACGGGCAATAAATTGTGGGTAGGAACAACCGAAGGACTCGCCTGGGTAAGTATGAGTAGTGGTCGTGTTAGACCCCATTTAGCCTTCGTCAAAGATACACCGGAAGATTTTTAGAAAAAATCTGTTCGCAATTTTCCATTTTTCATTTGCCAACTACACAACAACTAGAGATGGCAGTTAATATCCAAAAGCTCATTCAATGCAAAAAAAACGGTCGTCCTATCGTGACTCTGACGGCTTCTGACTATGCGATCGCTCAGTTGTTGGATGAAGCCGGAGTAGACATTATTATGGTTGGGGATTCTCTGGGAATGGTTACCCTTGGCTACCAAACAACTCTACCTGTCACGTTGGAAGAGATGATACACCATGCCAAAGCAGTATGTCGGGGCGTAAAACAAGCATTAGTAGTTTGCGACTTGCCCTTTATGAGTTACCAAGCCAGTCCCCAGCAAGCTCTGCAATCTGCCGGTCGGATTTTAAAAGAAACTGGCGCAGTAGCGGTAAAGTTAGAAGGTGGATATCCGATGATGGCCGATACTGTAGCTCAGCTAACAACAGTAGGAATTCCCGTCATGGGTCACGTTGGTTTAACACCTCAGTCAGTACATAAACTCGGTTATCGGCAGCAAGGTAAAACAGAAGAAGCTGGTGAGCGAATCTTACAAGAGGCAATCTCACTTTGGGAAGCAGGGGTTTTTGCTATTGTTCTAGAGCATATTCCCATCAACTTAGCCCTACAAATTACCCAAAAACTACCAATTCCCACTATTGGCATTGGTGCTGGCCCCCACTGTGATGGTCAAGTTTTAGTTACCTCTGATTTGTTAGGACTCTCAGAACGATTGCCACCATTTGCCAAAGCTTATACTAATTTGCGACAGATAGTTACCCAAGCAGTCGAAGACTATAGTCTAGAAGTACGTGAGGGTAAATTTCCAGAAGGGAGAAATTGACAATTGACCCAAGGCAGAAGGCAGAGATGAATGAAGAATGATGAATGAAGAATTTCAATTCTAAATTCTAAATTCCATCTCCCCTACGGATGAATAGCCCCAGCACGACAATCCCTTAGCCAAGTTTTAATTGCTTGACCAATTGCACTATTGCTACTCTCTCGTGGCGGTGTTGGAGGTCGTTGACCTGAAGTAGAACCAAGCTGAGAAAACATCATTACCAAGCGCCAACCTTCGGTTGTTTGAGTCAGAAATATTCGGTAGAAATTCTGCGATTCAAGCGCTTTTCCTTCTCGATAACGCCTTTCTAAAGTAGTAAAAAAAACTTGTTGGGTTTCTTCGCCCTCAACTGCTGAGGGAGTGGATGGACCCTGACTGGGACTAAGAGGTAGGGGTTCAAACTCCGGGTTTCCTGCTACTATGACATAACTAAATTGATCAACTGTTCTATCTAAGCGTCTAGCTTTTTGAATTTCTCGATTGGCATAACTGGGTAAATCTCTGATTAAAAGAGAGACTAAAGTCTTTAGATCAGCTGGACAATTTTGACGACTGGCAGATAATTTATTGTTAGCTTTAACTAAGTCAGCCACCCCTGAACTTTCGTTCACAACAAAGGATGAAAATTTCTCTGTCTCCGCTTCCCCGTGTCCCCGCGTCCCCGCGTCTATTTTCAAGTTAGTTGATTGTAAAAGTTTAGGTAGCTTAGCCTTGGTCAAGTCACCTCCCCAATTTTGAACTTGAGGCTCCAGAAAATTCCCCAGCTGCCAGTTATTATGCAACCCCAAACAGACCATTAGCAGTAACCCAGATAGCTTGACCTTAGGCACCTACAGCAGCTAGCTCCTCACAAATCCTCTGCCAAGCCACAACGGGTTCAGTTGCAGCAGTAATAGGTCGTCCGATAACCAGAAAATCGGCACCTGCTTTGATTGCCTCAGCTGGTGTCATAGTACGTCTCTGATCACCTGCTTGTGACCAACTGGGTCTAACTCCCGGACAAACGAGTAGAAAATTATCACCACAAACTTGTCGTAGCTGTGATACCTCTTGGGGTGAACAAACTGCTCCTTGCAAACCAGCTTCTTGAGCCAAGAGTGCCATTTGCAGGGCATATTCTGGCAGTTCAATAGGAATTTTCAGATCAAAAGCCAAGTCCTGTGAGGACAAACTTGTCAACAAGGTAATGGCGATTAACTTAGGGGGTTGACATTCTGCGACTTTTGCTGATTCAATGGCGGCGGCAACAGCATTAGTGAGGGCAGAGCGACCCGCCGTAGCGTGAATTGTGATTAAATCTACACCATAACTAGCTGCTGAACGGCAAGCCCCTGCTACTGTATTGGGAATGTCGTGAAACTTGAGGTCAAGGAATATCCGCTTTTGTCGCTCTTTGAGGATCTGAATAATCTCTGGACCACTGCTAACAAATAGCTCTAGTCCCACTTTCCAGAACCTAACTTGAGGCAACTGTTCTACTAAAGCGATCGCTTTTGAAACAGTCGGCACATCCAGGGGAACAATAACTCTGTCTTCTACAGACATCCTTGACACTTCACTTAGTTAACCTGACAAACTTTTTCTTGCCAACCTGTAAAACCTTACCATCTAAGCTGTCTGGTGCGTCAAAACTGGTGTCAACTTCAGAGATGCGATCGCCATCTAGCCTAACGCCTCCCCCTTGGATTTGTCGCCTCCCTTCTCCACTACTTTTAGACAAACCACTAGCATTAAGGATATAGAACAATTTGGCAGGGAACTCTACCTCAGCAAGAGAAAACTCTGGTACAGCATCACCTGTAGCCGTTGTGTCTCCTTGAACCAACGTCATTGCTGCTTGCTGGGCTTCAATGGCTGCTGCCTCATTATGGTACTGACTAACAATGTCGATGGCGAGTAGCTTTTGGCGATCGCGGGGATTTTCCGGCAATTGTTCTAAAGACAGATTAGTCAGCAATTCACAATATTGCTCTAATTGCCGATCTGGTGTTTTCTCTAGCTTTGAGTACATAGAGAGGGCATCTTCTCTCAATCCCACGTAATTACCAAGGGACTTGGACATTTTCTGCACACCATCGGTACCAATTAAAATTGGCACCAGTAGACCAAACTGAGGTGCTTGACCAAAGTGGCGTTGTAAATCTCTCCCCACAGCAATATTAAATTTTTGGTCAGTTCCCCCTAACTCAACGTCAGCTTCCACCGCCACTGAATCATAGCCCTGCATGAGGGGGTAGAGAAATTCATGGAGATAAATAGGGCTTTCTTGCTCGTAGCGCTCAGCAAAACCCTCCTTGGCCAGCATTTGCCCTACAGTCATTGTCGCTAATAACTCCAGGATTTTCGCCAAATCCATTTTTGCTAGCCACTCGGAGTTATAGCGAATTTCTAAGCGTCCTGGGGTATCAAAATCCAAAATTGGTCGTACTTGCTCCAAGTAGTCCTTAGCATTTTGCTTAACCTCAGCAGACGAAAGCTGCTTACGGACTTCAGATTTACCCGTAGGATCACCAATCCTAGCCGTAAAATCCCCAATAATCAGGACAGCCGTATGACCAGCATCCTGAAAAGCCCGTAGCTTTCTAACAGGGATACTATGACCGAGATGGATATCTGCTCCGGTTGGATCAATACCTAACTTAACCCTTAAGGGGCGGTCTGTTTTTGCTATGCGTTGAACTAAGTTTTCACTAGGACTTTGAGACTCAGGCTGGTTGGGGAAAATTTCACTAATGCCTCGGTAGAGCCAAGGGAGTTGATCGCGAACCATTGAGGCAAATTCAGAATTTGACATTCGTCTAGGATGTCTTTGTGGGTATTAACTAGCCGGAGTGTGGCTATTAGTAAAGATATTTATAGAGAATGGCTCTCTATTATACAAATATACTGTTGGACTCCTAACATGTTTTGCTCAAAAATGCCAAAATAGCCAATATTGATTTCAGTTAACACTTATCTCAGAATGCACCTATTATGATGAAGTTATCTGGGTTAATGACAGCTTTAACGCTGCCAGGTAATTCTAATGGAAGGTTCGGAGACTGTAACAAGGGGCAATAACTCTGTCTGAGGTCTAAATGACTAATGAAATAGCTTAAGTTTTCGGTTTGGGCATTGCCCCTATTCAGAAACCCGCTTACTCGCCGTCCTGAGATTGGTAGAAAACTCTCGTAATCATCAAAAAAGTAGAAAGTACTGAAGGTAAAGTTATTACGCAAGCTGGTTTGGTCTTTTTGAGTAGTGAGGAAGTAAAATAGCTGTGTCATCTAGCACTGTTAGAAGAAAAAAAGAGAACAAGAGTAGCCCTCCGTCTGGTTGGCAATTTACGCGAGGGGTTGCTCAGGTAGCAGGCGGAACCATTCTCGGTATTACCATGCTGACAAGTTCGGTTGTTGCTGGTGGACTGGTTGGTCTAGCTACTAGCTTCCGCAATCTTCCAGATGTTAGAGTCCTCAGGGGCTACGTACCGACAGAAACAAGCTACATCTATGATATTAAGGGCAAGCTTCTTACCAGTCTCCACGGTGAAGCAAATCGTGAAGTAGTCAAGTTAGATAAAATCAGCCCTAACCTCAAGCGGGCTGTGATTGCCGTTGAAGACAAACAATTTTATCAGCACCAAGGCATTAACCCTAACAGTGTTGGGCGGGCCTTCCTCGCCAACTGGGAAGAAGGTTCTGTGGTTCAAGGTGGTTCTACCCTAACCATGCAGCTGGTCAGAAATCTCTTTCTCTCTCAACAGCGCACCTGGGCGCGTAAGATTGCTGAAGCGGTACTAGCGATACGAGTTGAGCAAATCTTCAACAAAGACCAAATTTTGGAAATGTACCTCAATCAAATCTATTGGGGTCACAATAACTATGGCGCTCAAACTGCTTCCCAAAGCTTCTTTGCTAAGTCTGTCTCAGAACTTAACCTAGCAGAAGCTTCACTGATGGCCGGGCTAATCCAGTCCCCAGAAGAATACAGCCCTTTTAGTAACTACAAATTAGCGAAAGAGCGTCAAGCAACAGTCTTGCGGCGTATGCGAGAGATGGGATGGATTAGTGTAGAAGAAGAGGAGGCGGCGCGTAAGCAACCGTTGGGAATTGGCAAAAGCACTTCCTGGCAAACGAGTCAACTGCCTTATGTCACAGAAACTGTTGTAGCTGAGTTAAATGAGCGTTTTGGTAAAGATGCTGTTTTAAAAGGCGGAATGCGAGTCCAAACAACGATTGACTACAACTTCCAAAGAATGGCGGAAGAAACGGTAAATAGAGCTCATCGCCGTTTTCGTGGTGTTGCCAACCAAATGGCTCTAGCTGCCGTTGATCCTCGAACCCATTTTGTCAAAGCGATAGTAGGTGGTGTTAATTACGAAAGTAGCCAGTACAACCGCGCGACTCAATCTAGACGCCAGCCTGGATCTTCTTTTAAGCCCTTCGTTTACTATACAGCTTTTGCCACTGGCAAGTATTCTCCCGCTTCAACAATCTACGATACTCCGGTTAGTTACCGAGATGGTAATGGTTATTACTCACCTAAAAACTACGGTGGCGGCTACGGGGGAGCAATGACTATTCGTACAGCACTGATGCAATCTCGTAACGTCCCAGCAGTCAAGATAGGCAGAGCTGTAGGACTAGATAAAGTAATTAAAGTCCTACGAGATCTAGGTGTTAAAAGCCCCGTCAAACCTGTAACTTCTTTGCCTTTGGGTTCAATTGGTTTGACACCACTGGAAATGGCAGGAGCCTATGCGACTTTTGCCAATACAGGCTGGCATTCTGACACCACAATTATTGCTAGGGTTACTGACAGTAATGGCAATGTCTTGTTAGACAACACCCCTAAACCTAAACAGATACTTGACCCTTGGGCTGTGGCTTCTCTTAATAGCGTACTGCGCGGTGTAATTAGTAGTGGAACAGGAACCAAGGCACAAATCGGGCGTCAGGCAGCAGGTAAAACTGGTACAACAGACTCAGAGCGAGATGTCTGGTTTGTGGGCTATGTGCCACAGTTAGCAACCGCTGTCTGGATTGGTAACGATAACAATAGACCAATGGGAAGTCGTGCAACAGGTGGTAGCTATGCTGCACCCGTCTGGCGAGAATTTATGTCAAAAGCACTTAGAAATGAGCCGGTGCGTTACTTCGAGCCAGCTTCCAAGTTTAAACGTCCTAGATCATGAAAAACTTTAGCTTCGTAGCTAATTAGTGCCAAGTTAATTCTAAGATTGTTTTTCCAGCTCGGACTTCATCCGCTCCAGAGTCGTGTGCATTTGGTCAAACATTTGCTGAGGCGTAATACCAAACTGACCGAGCTGGGTGTTAAGCTGCTCGACAGTCATCTGAGCCATAAAGTCCTCAGATAGCTCAAAACGCTTCATAAAAATGCGGTATCGCTCCATCATCGATTCCATTTGATCGATAAAAATCTTTTTCCCTTCCCGATCAAATTTACCGTAGTCGCCTCCTAGTTGAACTAGGGATTGGTAATCTTCAAAAAGCTGTTTTGCTTCTTGCTGAACAATCTCTGAATCAAAAAAACCCATTTTTTTATACTTAACCCAGTTCGGTTGTACTGCTGCCTTTACTAACATTTTAGTTCAGCCCCTGCTTCGAGGGAATTTCGGTTTTCCGTATTGCCAGTTGAGGATTTTCTCATTTCCTCTATCCCATGCTTCCCCCGTACTCGACCACTTTCTACTTAATCTCTAGGAAAACTGCTATAACGCACTAGCTATTTGCTAAATCAATATCATGGAAAGAGAGAATCGCTAGTCTTTACTATTTATACAAAGCCACTCCTACGGGTCAAAGCCAATATGTTGAGCAAGCCGAAAAGTCGGAAAGTCGCTGCCCTCATCGCTTTTATCGGGACAGTCCTGCCGATTTCTGGATTTCACAAATTTTATCTGGGTCAACCCAGGTGGGGGATACTATACTTAATGCTTTGTTGGACACCTATTCCTAGAGTTGCTAGTGCAATTGAAGCAGTCTGGTATCTACTACAAGATCAAGAACAGTTCGACCGTAACTTTAACTTTGCTTTAACTCCTACTGAAGCTTCAAGTCCTAGTCAAAGGGTTGAAATTGACCCAGCTCAGGTGGGAGCTGTTGCTGACGCTCTTAGACAACTAGACAGTTTGCGTCAGGAGGGCTTGATGTCAGAATATGAATTTGAGCAAAAGCGCCGCCAACTACTTGATCGAATTGCTTAAAGCTAATGGCATTGTTTGACTGGATTTCCCCAACAGCTAAACTTAATCAGAATTGGCAATCAATCCGGGTACGGCTTGAAAATGACCCTTACTACCGGCTACAATCAGTTCAAGAAATTGCTGTGGCAGCAGCATTAGGTATTAAAATTGATGTCAATCGAGCGGGTGTTGATGATTGGCTGAGATTGCCAGGAATATCAATTCA